>JAZMZK010000030.1:0-12420 GCA_045585955.1 Victivallaceae bacterium | reverse complement strand
GACAAGGATAATCTACCACAAAGTGGCTCTTTTGATAACCTTTTATGCAAAAAAAAATAAAGGATTTTGCAAGTTTTGCAAATAACAGATTGATTATCAGATAATTAAGTATAATTAAATAAAGAAAAATTTGACATTAACAACATCTGAAAAAGGAGATAAAAATATGAAAAACTATCGTAAACAAATCCGCCGCAGCAACTTTACTTTGACCGAACTTATGGTGGTGATCGTGATTCTGGTCATGCTCACAAGTTTTGCTGCACCTATGGTCTTCAAGCACATCAAGAGTGCCCGCATCACCACAGCCAAGACCCAGATCAAACTTCTGGAACAGGCGTTGACCGACTACAAACTCGATACCGGCAAATTCCCGGAAACCGACGACGGGTTGCAGGTGCTGGTGGAAAATACCAACGATGTGGAAAAGTGGGACGGTCCATACATCAAGCCTGCCGTGCCCAAGGATCCCTGGGGCAACGATTATGTGTATGTCTGCCCCGGCGAACATGGCGAATTTGACCTTTCCAGCTACGGTGCCGATGGAGTGGAAGGCGGCGAAGGCGAAAATGCCGATATTACCAACTGGGTCAGTAAAGACGAGGAATAATTGAGTAAGTTCCAGCGGAAAAATTTTACATTACTGGAACTGGCGGCAGTCATAGCCATACTCATATTGCTGACTGCCGTTTCCGGTGTTTATATCGGGCGAGAGCGGAAAATGCCGGTTTTTGAGCGAGCGCTGCGGGATTTTCAGGTGTTCTGTGCCAAAGGCAGAACTGACACTATGCGTGATGGCATTGTCCGCAAGGTGGTCTTTTACCCGGAAGAAAACCTTTTCCGCATCGAAAAAGTTGATCCCATGGGGGAAAGCGAAGCCATAATCCCAGCCGAAGAGGTGGAAGAAGGCAACATGCCCTATGTGGTGTTGGATGCTATCGATTCTGATTGGGAAGCCGAGCAGAAGCTCAAAATCGCCTCCGACGATTCTCCCACAACCGATGATGAATACGAACCGGTGCGGGAGTGGAAGTTCCCCGAAAAACTGGGCGTAACTGTGGAATTGCCCGATATGCAAGGCGTGGAGTTTACCGAAGAAAGTCTGGAAATGTGGCGGTTCACCCGCAACGGTGCGGCGCGGCTCACGCACGCTCTGACCGTTCAGCTCAACAGCGACATGCGGACGATCACGGTATCCGACTTTACCGGCTTGGTGGAAATAGTCAAAACCGATAGCGAACAAGGGCAGATAGTGTTGTGAAAAAGCATTTTACACTGGTGGAAGTCATTGTTGCAATGGCGATCATGGCATTGGCACTGACGGCGTTTTTTGCTCTTTCGCAATCGGCGGTGAACCGGATCGACAAGGCGTATTCCAACTGGGAGCGGACACATTTGTTAAGTCAGGCGGCGGAGTATTACTTACTGTTTGCCGAAGAAGATCCGCCGGATATACCGCCGGAAGTCTTTGAAAGCAATGTATATGATGTGGAAATGCGGTACGAACCCGCTGAAAATCTCCCGGAAGAACTCAATGATTTATCCAATCAGGCACCGTTGAGAACATTGATAATCGATCTGGTAACTCCCGGCAGCCGGGAGGTGGTGGATACATTGAAAATCGACCGTATCGACTGGGAAAATTCGGGAGATATGGACGAATGAAAAAGTCGCTTTTTACTTTGGTGGAATTGATTGCCGCTATGGCGGTACTTGCCTTGATAGGTTCAGCATCGGCAGCGGCACTGGCGGGATTTCAACGCAGCCACAACAAAGTCGCTATGCTTTCCGAACGGCTGGAGCGGAACCGCAAGCTGGATAAAGTTGCCGAACTTATGGGCAACACGATACCCTTTTTCTGGAAAGACGAAACCGACGATAATCAGGAACATCTGGTTTTTGACGGCATGGAAGATGAACTATATTTTACCGCCATGCGGCTGCCCAACAGCGATGGCAAAGGGGCATTTATTTTTGTCAGATTGTATCTGAACGACGACAACGCTCTGGCATGCGATTACAAAGATACGCCGCTGCTGCCCTGGCTGGAATCGGACGAACAAAGCAATGTTAAAACAGTGATTTTAGCCGAAAATGTGGCAAGTTTGACTTTTACCTACGCCGATTACGATGATGAAGACGAAATCGAGTGGCTGGAAGTCTGGGATCAGGACGATGATGAATATCTGGATCGCTTGCCGGCGGCAGTGGGTTTTACGGTTGAGTTTGAAAACGGCGAAAAACTTTCCTACCTGCGGCGGACAGCCGGACTTTCAGCATTTTCGGGGTTGGCGTTATGAAAACGCTTTGTTCCCCGTGCGGGTAGGACAATAAAAAGCTATATGATAAACTCTTATATTGGAACTTTTTAAAACTTGAATGGCATTTATCTGTTTGCAAAGCAAATAGATAAATGCCGGGAAAAGGTTTGGAAAAAAGGGGTGGAGTTTGAGGAGGGGAAAAAGGACCGATCCAGCAAAAGGTCTTTTTCCCCTCCTCAAGTCCCGACCTTTATTGGAAACAAAGCGTTATGAAAAAGAGCGAAGATGGTGTAGCCTTGGTGGCAGTTCTGGCTCTGTTGAGTTCAGTAAGTTTGCTGGTTATGAGCATGGTGGTTTATTCCCAGCTCTCAACTTACGGTATCCGCAACGATACGGATGCTTTGCGCAGCCGCTACATTGCCGAAGGGGCAATGAACCGGATAATTTTTCTGCTGGCAGCCGACAACAACGAATACCGCACAACTTCGCTGGAAAACTTTGATTACAGCGAATACGAAGAAGAACGGTTTATTCCTGACGGCAGACTGCGGGAGCTGGATTATTACGGTACAACAGTAAAATACCGCATAGAAAACGGGGCAGGGGGCATCTCCGTAAGCGGCAGCAATATCAATACAGCGTTGAATAATCTGACCCGGATCCGCCAGACCAACGAAGAAGATTTGAGCGAAGCAGTAACGATTTTCCGTACCCGTTTTGCTGATTATGTGGACAGCAACGATTTAGTGGGCGAAGACGGCATGGAAGTTGAAGAATACGAGGAGTTGGAAGAAAATACCCCGCTGCCCCGGAATAAAGCATTGCAGTTCCGGGAAGAACTCTGGTATATACCCGATGGAGTGAAGTTCTTCCCCCCCGACCGCAACGGCAGAATGACCTTGCTCAACCCATTGACCTTATCAGGCAACCGCCGCAGTAAACCGGATTTGTTTCAAGCAAATTATGCGCTGTTGACCAATTACGCCAATTTAAGCCACGAAGACGCTATGGAAACTTTGAAAACCATCAAGGCATATAAACAGGAGCCGACAGTACTGGCAGACGAGTTCGACCAGCTTTTGCTGGCAACCTTGAAAAATTACTTTTCCATAACCAACTCCGGCTGCTACCGGGTAACGATAGAAAACGCCGCCGGGGGCAGCGCCGGATCAGTGAGAATGGATGCAACTTTCAACGATCCGGGAATGACCGGCAGCGAAGGCAAGACTGTAACTTTCTACGACTGGCTTATTTACTGAAAAAAGCTTGCAATGCAGTATAAATGGTGTATATTAACCAAGATTTTTATATTTGGGAGAGATATTTATGAGCAAGCGATATATTCCTATTGATTTGGGGTTTGAGCATTATTCTCATGTCAAACATGATCTTAATGCCAAAGAGTATGCCAAGATTTTAGCGGAGATCAGCAAAGAGCGTTACGCTCCGGTGAATGTTTCCGAAGCCTACGATCTTTATTTTAAAAACGAACTGGTTTTGCCCGACAAGGTGCGGGTGATCTGGCTGCACGATATTGAACGGCCCAGCGACAACTTTCTTGCCCGCCGCATGGCGGAAATGGAACACGAGTTCGGCTTTCACACCACTTACAACATCCGTCTGGTATCGTTGATCGAACCCACCTGGCGGGATGATTTGTATAAAATCTGCGAGCTGGGCGGCGAAATACAGTATCAGCACGAAGATATGGTCATCTGCAACGGCGATCAGGCGGCGGCGATTGAAAGTTTCAAAGCAAATATGCAGTATGTACGGGAGTTTTTCCCCAAGGTGCGTTTTGCTTTCGGTCACGGGGTATTCAAAGCGGGGATCGATTCAGCTGCTTTGGTGAAAAATCCCGATGGGGCTTACAGCGAAGAACTTATCAAAAAATGCGGCTTGCCGGAATCCGGCGAACTTTATGCATTCTTTGACCGGTTGAAGCGAGAGCTGGGCGAACAGAACTGTTTTTATGTTATCGAAAGCCGTTTTATCGGCGGCGACGAATTTGCTGCCGGTTTGCGGGCGGCAAAACCAGGCGATGTAGTCATATTCTTACAGCACCCCACCTGGTGGAGTGATACTTATGACTTTGAAGATTTGAAGTTTGTAATGCGTAAAAGCAAGTTTTTTCACTAAATAAAAAGGAGCGTTTATTATGATAAACAAGGTCAAATCTTCGTTTTTGGTGCTGGCGGCTTTTTTGAGCATTGCCGCTGCGGCAAAGGATGTTTTTAAATGCGAATTTCAATCCGGCAAATGGAACAAAGCTGACTTTATGGAGGTAAAAAGTTCCCGCTGGGAAAATGTGAATACTTTCCGGCAGGAAAACGGCCACATCGTCAATGTCTGCCCCAAAGATGCCACGCCCAAAGAAATGCTCAGCAAGCGGGCTCCCGAAACTTACGCCGCCATGATCTGGAAAAATCCCATTAAAGGCAAAGCCGTTATCAGCTCCACTATGAGTTTTGACTACCGTATGGCCCCCAGTATTGTGATTGCCGAAAAGCCCGGCGTCAGCAAAAAAGGCTTCCCGGAATTCCGCACCCATTACGAAGTTGTGCTGTTCGATCAGGGGATCAATGTCTGGCGGCACTGGTTCGTCAACGGCAAGCAGATTTGGAAAAAGGCAGCATTCCTCAAGGCAGATTTCAAACCCAACACCAAATACGAGCTTAAAGTTACGGTCTATAATTCCAATCGCGGCCCGGTGTGGGTGGTCAGCTGCGGCGGTCATGAGTTCGGATTTATCGACGACCAGTTCCCCAAAGAATTTTATGCCGGGATCATCGCTTGCGAAGGCGTAAACCGGTTCTACGATTTTAAAATCAATAAATAATACCTTATCAGGAGGGAGAGCATGAATAAGAAATTTTTATTGAGTGCCGCCATTATTGCAGCAGCTGCCAGCGGTTTTGCCGCCCCGGAAATCACCATCAAAAGTACGCCGGAACTGCCCGGAAAAAACTTGATCGGAACCAGCGATTTCAACAAAGGTGTGCTGGGGTCTTGGAGCGTAAACACGACTGCCAACCGCAAATTTGTAAGTGTGGATAAAGCTGAAGGCATCGGCGATAAAACTTCTATGAAGATCACCGGCGATGCTGCCAGCAGCCCCAATGCCTACCACCGTTTGCGTCCGGCAGTGCCTTTTAAAGCCGGAGAGCCTTATTATATCCGTTACTACGCCAAGCGGGTCGGTTCCAACCCCAAATACCGCAGCGGCGGTTCGCTGGCATTTACAATGAATAACGGCAAGTACAGATACGCACAAGTTCCGGAACACAACGCTGGCGACAGCGACTGGGCGGAATACGATTACAACGGCATTATACCGGCAGATTCCAAATACGGCACACTCTATATGTGCTACTACAAGCAGACCGGTCACACGCTTTACGATAATGTGGAGTTCCGTCATGGCTGGGCAGAATTGAATATTTCTGTAAAAGGCAAAGGGTTGCAGGCGATTGTGGTACGCAACTCGGTGACCGGCACTGTGCTGAAAGAAAAAATTAAAGGCGAAGAATACAATAAAACCGTCAAAGTTCCCGCCTTCGGCAGCAATTCTGTAGAAGTTCTTGACCGCAGCGGCGAAACCACCAGTAAGCTTTATCCGGAAAATATCGACAATAATGTTGCCGCCGGCGATAAAGTTATTCCGCTTACTCCGGTAAAGCGGGTGATCATGCCAGCTAAAACCACCGAAAGCTTTACCGTTGCCATGCCGTCAATGGCGGGAAAAAAGGCTTATTTGTGTTTTACTGCCAGATTGAATAAAAAATCCGGTATCGCCGGTTACACCAACGCTCTTAAAGTAAAAGTCAACGGTAAAGTGCTGGGTATGAACAATGTGGTCAAACCCGGTAAAGTTATTGCACTGAAAGGCACACCCAACAAAAAGGCGAATATTGCCAATAGCAGCAGCAATTTTATTATCTTTTACAGCAATGTTTCAGCCCCGATCCCCCAGCATAACAGATATTGCCCAATTAGTGTTGAAAACGGCAATCCCTTCGATTTTAAGCTGGATGTGACCAAACAACTCGAAGAAGGACTGAACACAGTAGATTTGCAGTCGGGCACTTTCCTCAAAGAAACCAACCTCTATATCGAAAATCTGCACATAGTTATCGAGTAAAACTCAACAAACCATAGCAAGGGCGGAAAATTCCGCCCTTTTTTTGTGATTTTTTAATGTCCGGATTTATACAACAATAGTAAAAATTATCGCAGGTAAAACATTGTATCAATCTATATAAAATAAATTGGAATTGCTTTTATTGCTTGTAATAAAAGCAATTCCGGCGAAAGTTTTTGAAAAATGGGGTTCCGCCGTCGCCGAGGCTATGGCGGGACAAAAACAATTTTGCAAAAGCCTTTTACCGGTCAAACGCCGGTTCCGTCGAAGGTGGGTATGAATTCTCCGGAGGCGGAGCTTTCGTCTTGCACGAAGCCATCTTCTATGTTGGAGGCAAAGAGGGCATCTTCCACCATAGCGTATTCTTCATCGGTTACTTTGCGGTTGATTTCCGGGTAATTGCTGTCGGATACTTTGCCGCAGGGTATATATTGCCGCATCAAGCTGAACATCACCTGTCCGGGGCGGAAAGTTCGGGAAACAAGCTCAATGACTTTGAGTGTATTTTCTATGGCATTGGGCAATATCAAGTGGCGGATTATCACGCCCTTTTGCATAATGCCATTGTCATCAATTACATAATCACCGGTCTGGCGGTACATCTCTTTGATGGCAGCCAGGGCGGTTTCGGCGTAATCGCTGACTTGACTGTAACGCTTGCCCAATGTGTTGTCGGCATATTTATAATCAGGCAGATAGATTTGCACTTTGTTTTCAAAGAGCTTCAATGTTTCCACGCTGTCATAGCCGTTGGAGTTGTAGACTACCGGCACACTCAAAGGTTCTTCCAGACTTGATAAAATAGCTTTGCTGTAATGCGTTGGCGTTACCAGATTTATGTTGTGTGCCCCCAAGCCGGTCAGCTCCTGATAAATAACTTTGAGCCGCTCAACGGTAATTACTTTGCCTTCCACCTTGCTGCTGATATTGTAATTCTGGCAAAAAACACAATTCAAATTGCAGCCGGAAAAAAAGACTGTTCCGGAACCCCGGCTGCCGCTGATGACCGGTTCCTCCCAATGGTGCAGACCGGCTCTTGCCACCATGACTTCAGCCGGAGCGTGACAGACTCCCGGGAGAACTTTACCCGGCGAAAAAACGCCCCTTTCAATGTTGCATTTGCGGGGGCAAATGTTGCAATATAAACTCATAAACGATTACTTGTAACGCTCCATCCACTGCCGGATCACCGGGTCGATGACAAAGTCTTCCAGCTCTTCGCCATTTTCGATTTTTGCCTCGCAATAGGGGCAGAGGCAAAATGTTTCCAAATCTTCCGGATAAAGTATCTCTTTGCACCGCGGACAACGCAAGCGGCGTCCGGTATTGTCAGGATTATCGAATTCCAAAGGTTTTTTGCTCATGTTTTTACCCCAGATAGCGTTCAGCATCAATGGCGGCACGACAGCCGGCAGCAGCGGCGGTGATCGCCTGCCGGTAGCGGTGGTCGGCACAATCCCCGGCGGCAAAGACCCCGGCAAGATTGGTCATGCTGGTATTGTTTGCAAGTTTGATAAATCCGGCATCGTCCATGTCGATTTGTCCCTTAACAAGTTCAGTTGCGGGAACATGGCCCAGAGCTACGAATACGCCCTGACACTCAATGACGCTTTCGCTGTTGTCAACATTGTTTTTTACTTTTATGCCGGTTACTTCGCTCTCGCCGAGGATTTCCACGATCTGCGAGTTCCAGACAAAGCGGATCTTTTCGTGGTTCATAGCCCGTTCTGCCATGATCTTGGATGCCCGCAGTTCGCTGCGGCGGTGCACTACAATAACTTCGCTGGCAAATTTGGTCAGGAAAAGGGCTTCTTCCATAGCCGAATCGCCGCCGCCGGCGACTACAACTTTCATATCTTCAAAAAAGGCTCCGTCGCAGGTGGCACAAGCTGAAACACCGCAGTTTTTCAGCCGTTCTTCGGATTCCAACCCCAGCCAGCGGGGAGTGGCTCCGGTAGCGATGATGAGAGCTTTACTTTCTATAACATTGCCGTTATCCAGCGTGATTTTCTGCACGTTTCCATCGGTCAACTCCAGCTTTTCCACATTGGCGATTTCCAGCCGGGCACCGAATTTTTCGGCTTGAGTCTGCATTTTCATTGTCAGCTCGTAACCGTTTACGCCTTCGGGGAAGCCGGGAAAATTCTCCACTTCGCTGGTCTGGGTAAGCAATCCGCCAATGGTGTTGCCGGAAATGATCAACGGTTCAAGATTGGCTCTGGCGGCATAAACTGCTGCGGTGTAACCAGCCGGACCGCTGCCGATAATTACGACTTTTTCCATAAAACAGACTCCTTGATATTAAATGTTTTTCTTTTCTGCAAGATACTCTTCTATAATGCGGCGGGCTATGCTGCCGTGACCCGGCAAGGTAGGCAAGGCATCTACGCTGTAAAAATCTGCTTCAGCGATCTCTTCGCCGTCAACTTTTATTTCGCCACCGGCATAGTCTGCTGTAAAACCCAGCATCAACGAATCGGGGAAGGGCCAGCTCTGGCTGTATAAATAGCGGATGTTTTTTATTTCCAGACCTACTTCTTCCCGGACTTCCCGCCGGACGGCATCTTCGGCACTTTCTCCGGCTTCCACAAATCCGGCGATAAGGCTGTAACACTTGTGCTTGAAATGCCGGTTGTACGCCAAAAGTATCTTGCCATCTTCCCGTTTGATCATCACAATGATCGCCGGACTGATTTTCGGAAAAAACAACATTCCGCAATTTGGACAAGTGCGTGCCTCTTCTTGTTCGTGGTCAAAGAGTTCAGAACCGCAAACGCTGCAATATCTCCGCAGCGAGAGCCATTCCAGAATGGGCTTGCCCCGCAACAGGAGATTTTTTACCGCATTATCCACTTGAGTCATAGCTTCCCGGATATCTATGGAGATAAGCTCTTCGCAGGGGCTCTCTTCCACTTCCCAGCGGCAGCCGTAACAAATCTGGTTGCGGAACACGCCGAGCTCCGGGAGTTCCACCGCCAGAAGCTCCGGGAACTTTCCGGCTTCGGGAATGGCAAATTTGCCGTTTTTATCCAGAGTCAGATAAACTCTGCCTTTCCGGTCAAGGAGCAGGAGTTTTTCATCAGGCGAGGGCATTGACCGCCGCAATTTATATAATGGTACAAAACTCATAAATCAATCCTCCAAACCAAACACCCGCAAAGCGTTTTCCGTAGTCTGCTTTGCCAGCTGCGCCATGGGTATATCCAGAAAATGTGCTGCATACATTACCGTATGTGCCACCAGTGCCGGGTGATTGGTTTTGCCCCGGAATGGTACGGGCGCAAGGTAGGGTGCATCGGTTTCAAACAAAAGCCGGTGGCGTGGAATATGTTTTAATATTTCCCGGATGTTTTCGCTTTTGCGGAATGTCACCATACCAGTCACGCCGAAGTAGGTGTCAAACTCCATAAATTTTTCCAGAAAATCCAGATTTCCGGCGTAGCAATGCAAGATGATCTTGCCGTTCCCGGCAGCGGCTGCAAACTCTTTGAGCATACTGTAACAATCTTTGTATGCATCGGTACGCTCTTCCTGATCCCGGCAATGCACGCTTATAACTTTGTTGTGTTCAACTGCTAAATTCAGAAACTTTTCAAAGGTTTTGCGTTGAAGCTCTCTTGGCGAGAGATCGTAAAAATAATCCAGCCCGATCTCGCCCACTGCACGGACTTTGCTGTCAGAGAGCATTTCAGCAAAAGGCGTTACATCGCCGGTGAACTCTTCAGCATCATGGGGATGCACTCCGCATGCACACCATACATTATCATGTTTGCGGGCAAACTCCAACGCCCTTATGCTGCCGGCAAGGGAGCCGCCCAAAGCCAACAGCCGGTAGGTGTGATCGCTGTAAAGCTGATCCAGATAACCAGTCAAATCGCCCTCTTCAGGCAGATGAAAATGTGTATCAAATAAATCCATAAGAATAAAAAATGTTAACTCCATATCAAAAAATCATCAGTTTTTAAAGTACTCTCATTTTATTTTTTTTCAACATTAAAAAACAGTTTTTCTTGTAATATAAGCTATTTTATGCTATTTTATAGTTACAAAAATTTTTATTCGCTAAAACAGGAAGGATTTTTTATGGCTGTTGTCAATAAAAAATATGTTATGGAAGCCCCGCCGCGTGATTACGCTGAACGGGTCAAAAACTTCAAGATAGAGTGCCCCGAATACTTCAACTTTGCTACCGATATTGTGGATGTGTGGGCAGAGCGTGACCGCAACAAGCTGGCGATGATCTGGGTCGATCAGCACGGCAACGAAAAGAAATACACCTTTTATGATATGAAACGCCTCTCCATTCAGGCGGCAAATCTTTTGCTTAAACACGGTATCACCAAAGGCGACCGGGTGATCATGATGCTGCCCCGTTTGCCGGAGTGGTGGATCTTTTCGCTGGCGTTGATCCGTTTGGGGGCAGTGCAGGGGCATGTGCCGACTTTGCTGACCCCCGCTGACCTCAAGCAGCGGATCAAGTTCGGCAAGTTCAAGATGATCATTGCCGATACGACTAATGCCGATAAAATCGACGAAATTTGCGACGAATGTCCCAGCTTGAGCGATAAGGTGCTGGTCGATGGCGTGCGGGAAGGGTGGATCAATTACCCCACTGATATACTCTACCCGGTAAAACTCTCCTCTACTTCAGTGACCCGTGCCCGCAGTCTGGTAACCAAGGCTACGGACCCCTTGCTGTTGATTTTTACTTCCGGAACCAGCAAGAACCCAAAACTGGTACAGCACTCCTGCAGTTATCCGCTGGCACACCGTATTACTGCTGAATTGTGGCACGGGCTCAACAGCGACGATTTGCACTATGCTGCTTCCGACACCGGTTGGGCGAAGAATTTGTGGGGCAACTACTTCGGGCAGTGGATCGTAGGTGCTTGCGTATTTATTTTTGATATCCGCGGCAAATTCGACCCCGATTCTGTCCTGCCTATGCTGGAAAAATATGCCATTACCAGTTTCTGTGCCCCGCCGACGGTTTACCGTATGCTGGTGCTCAACGATTTGCGTAAATTTGATTTGAGTGCCCTCCGGCAGTGTACCTCTGCCGGGGAAGCGATCCATACCGAAACCATCCGGCTTTGGAAAGAAGGTACCGGCATAACCATCCGTGAAGGTTATGGTCAGACCGAAACTGTTTGTTTGATCAGCAACCATGCCGGTTTTGAAGCCTGCCCCGGCTCCATGGGGAAAGCCTCCCCCGGCTGGCAGATCGAATTGCACGACGATGACGGCAATATCGTGCCCGATGGCGAAGACGGTAGAGTGGCGGTCAAGATCAAGCCGGAACGGCCCATTGGGCTTTTCAACGGTTATCTGATGGGCAAAAAAGATAACGAAGAGTGCTTTATCGGTGACTATTACTACACTGGCGACAAAGCCCGCAAAGACGAAAACGGCTACTATTGGTACATGGGGCGCAGCGACGATATCATCAAGAGTTCCGGCTACCGCATTGGCCCGCTGGAAGTGGAAGAAGCCATGATGCTGCACGATGCCGTTCACGAAGTGGCAGTGGTCGGTGCCCCTGACCCCATGCGGGGAGCCAAAGTCAAAGCGTACATCGTTTTGCACGAAGGCTGGGAAGCTACCGAATCGCTGGTCAAAGAGCTTCAGCAGCACTGCAAACGCATTACTGCACCCTATAAATACCCCCGGGAAATCGAATTTGTGCACAGCTTGCCCAAAACTTTTTCCGGCAAGATCAAGCGGGATATTCTGCGGAAGTACGCCGAAACCGGCGAAGGCTTCTGGGAATAATTGTAGTTGCAACCGGTAAAAATACAGTATATCTTGCGGTTGCTTGACAAAGTCCCGCACAGCATAGTAAAAGGGTGTTACATTCCAAGCAGCACCCTTTTGCTGTAGCGTCCGGGTTATTTGTTAGGCTCTGTTCCCAATATCGGGTGATTAACAGTAAAGATGTTGAATAAAATCTTTTCAAAACTTAAAGGGCATTTATCTATTTGTGTACAAATAGATAAATGCCAATAAAAGGTTTGGAAA
>JAZMZK010000029.1:0-45407 GCA_045585955.1 Victivallaceae bacterium | reverse complement strand
ATATTGAGTGGACAAAGCTGTTCAGCAACAACCAGTATGCCAACATGGATAACAATCTGATCAGGGGCAACGAGCTTTACACCTATGGTCTGGTCAAAAAAGGCAACGATCTTTATGTAAAAGCCATGTACAAAAAAGCTCTGGGCAATGATGCGGAAATATTTGAAACCAA
Source organism: Victivallaceae bacterium (assembly GCA_045585955.1). Lineage (GTDB taxonomy): Bacteria > Verrucomicrobiota > Lentisphaeria > Victivallales > Victivallaceae > SIG78. The sequence continues at coordinate 45,235 of JAZMZK010000029.1, read as the reverse complement.
ATCCACCGCCAGCACCCAAACCAATAAAACTTATACGGCATTTACCGATAAAGCCGATATTAAGGTCACTGATGAAATGATTGCCCTTGATGCTTCAAAAAGCAAGCTGCTGGTTCTGGATAACAACATTACCATAAAAAGCGCAGGAGCGGATGTTTATGGGGTAAAACTGGATGTGGATAATGCTGGATTGATTTCCAACAACGCCGCCAAAACTTTGAATGTTGCAAATTCCGGTTCGCCTGATATTGAGAATGCAAGTGTTGCCGGTTATGTTTCTTCTAATAAAATTCAAATTCAGGGCGGAAAGTTTTTGCAGAATATCACCGTTTCCGGCAAGAATGAAAAAGCGGATACACTGTCGGTTGCCGGTATTGCGGCCAACACCGTAAACAGTTCCGATACAGTTATTGCCGGAAACTTCAACATTACCGGCAAAGCTGCCGGTGAACTTAATACCTGGGGCATAAAAACCGAAAATTCCGACCTGTCGAAAATCAAAGATATTTCCGGAAAATTCAATATCTCTGCCGATACTATCGGCGACACCGTAACTGCCATCGGCGTGCAGGCTTTTGCACTGACGATGGATAAATTTTCCGGAAAAATGACCATCAAAAGCAGCGGCAACGCCGATTATGGAGTATACAGTTTTGCCGCCGGATTGTATACGACCGATGCCAACTTGCAAATCACCAACGGTTTCAGCGGTTCGATCAATGTCAATGCCAAAGATAAATATCAGGTCATTGCCTATGGTATGGCGGGCGGTAAGGAGTGGGGATCCTCAAATGCCGATTTGACTCTGGGCGGCAAAAACACCGGTGCGATCACGGTAACCGCCGATGGTGTTCAAGCGGCGACGGCAAGTGGTATTTACGGCAAAAACTTTATAACTTTAAGCAATTATTCCGGTTCGATCACCACTAAAGCGACTGCCAATGGCAATGATAAAACTTCCGCCTCGGCAATAGAACAGGAAGTAATCGGAAAGGGCATAACTTGCGTGGGCGCATTTTCCAGTAAAGTAAATGTTACTGCACTGAATAAAAACAAAGGCAAAGGAACAAGCTATGCCACAGGCATCAGTGCCCAAAGCGATATTAACATGGACGATATAACCGGCAACTGGAATATTACAGCTACCGGTTACGATGCCGGTGCTTACGGGCTGTACACCGTAAACGGCGGTGATATCAGCGTGCATGATATTTCCGGCAAGATCACCATAAAAGCGACTGCTTACAATAAAAACAGTGAGGTCTCGAGTTATGCATTTCACGCCATGGGCAGTTTCAGTGCCAACAGAATATCCGGCAAAATCACCGTTTCAGCCACCGCCGGAGCGAGAGGTTTTTATGCGTATGACAATTTTGCAGTCACCGATATGAGCAAGATGAATTTAAGCGTTTCCGGCAGCTATGCTTATGGTATTGAGGTCAAAAAATCTCTTAAGGTCGCAGCTACCGGTTTGAATTCAGGCAAGATCACCGTCAATGCTAAAGGAAACGCGTGGGGTGTTAAAGTATCGGATTACATTTATTATGATTCATATGCCAGTGTTCTGAATAATAGCCTTGAGGGAAATATCACTGTAAAATCCCAAAACGGAAGTGCTTACGGCATCAGTGCTGATGCTTTTGCCCAATATGAAAACTATGTTGTGGTTAAGAATACAGAAGTCATCTGCTCGGCAACGGTTTCGGTTACCGGCAAAGAATACGCTTACGGCGTACATTTCTACTACGGAGATCTGACTTTGGATAACGCCACGATCACCGCTAAAGTTACCGATAAAAACAATCGCAACTATGCGTATGCTGTGTACGCCGTTACCGGAGACAATAATATTTATATTACCGGCAAAAGCAAGATCACCGGCAATATTTGCAGCTATGACGGTACTGACAAGGTTTCCATTGAATCCGGTTCCAAATTCGTTGGCGGCATAGACGGCTTTGAAATCGTGGAACTGATCGTCAACGACGCCGCCACCGCCAAACAGGCGTTGTGGGATGTAACCGATGATTTTACAGGCGAACTTGATTTGGATATAAAGTTCGACTACGGTATGCGGGGCGACTTTGTGCTTGCCACTAAAAAGTCCGATATCCAGTGGGATGATGTCATAGACTTGAGTGCTGTCGATCTCCTGATCGGCGAACAATCGCTGGATATGGAATACAATATGTGCACCTATGGAGATTTTGACTTTGAACTGAAAACCAAAGGCAATCAGCTGATACTTTCTGCCACTGAAAGACTTTAAATATTAAGCTGAAAACATGAAAAGCTGTTGCAAAACTGTTGATGCAGTTTGGGCAACAGCTTTTTTTACGCTAAAGCAATATAAAAAAACAGCTCAAAGCAAACACTTTGAGCTGAATTCAAGTAAAAAAATGGTACCGAAGGTGGGAGTCGAACCCACATGCCCAGAGGGCGCCAGATTTTGAGTCTAGTGCGTCTGCCAGTTCCGCCACTTCGGCTTGTGTATTTATAATATACCACAAGTATAAGTTTTGTCAAATCTTTTTTACATATTTTTTGCAAAGTTTGCATTTCAGAGTTATATTTTCTATAATATAGATAAATATGAAAGGTTATATTTATGCGTAATGGGAAATTCGGTTGTGCCCTCTGGGGCTGCGGCTGGGTGGCAAGCGGTCATATTGCCGCTTATTTAAAAAATCCGGACTGCGAACTTGTAGGCATAGGCAGCCGTCGGCAGGAAAGCGTGCAAGCTAAAATCAATGAATTCGGCTTGAACAATACCAAAGTCTATGAAAAATTTGAAGATATATTAAACGACAGCAATGTAGATATCGTTTCCATATCCACTCCCAACGATCTGCATGCTTCTGAAGCCATGCAAGCCGCCAAAGCCGGTAAACATATTTTTCTGGAAAAACCCGCCGCCATCTCCGCTGATGAGCTGGATAAACTCGTAGAAGTCATCAACGAATATCACACCAAAACCGTTATGGGGCTGGTTTTGCGGTTCAATCCTTTGAGTCAGCTGCAAAGACGCCTGATCGCTGAAGGTGAGCTGGGCAATGTATTTTTAGCCAATGTGGATTACTGGTTCGGCAGGGAACGGGGCTCGTGGATGCGCTCCGGCTCCCGGGCGGGCGGAGCTTTTGTGCTGGGCGGCTGTCACAGCGTGGATATTGCCAGATACTTACTCAATTCTGATATTGTGGAAGTCCGGGGCGATTCGGTACAAGTTGGCAGCTGGTACGACTATCCGCCGGTGGAAACCGCTCAAGTTCGCTTTGCCAACGGCGCCAGGGGGGTATTTTCCTGCTCGCTGGTGGGGCATGTACCTTATACCGCCAACACCCACATCATCGGCGACAAGGGATCCATTATGAACGACCGCTTTTATCTTGAAAAATTCAAAGAGCAAAAAGAGTTTTTCCAAATCGACACCGGGGTCAAAAAGACCGGCGATGTATATGGCCACCCCTTCCCCGCTTTGCTGGAACACTTTGTCGGTTGTTTGAAAGAAGGTCGTGACAGCGAACACAATGTAGCTTCGGCAGTAAATTCCCACAAAGCCTGTTTTGCCATCACCCGCAGTGCGGCAAACGGCGGCGAATGGATCAAACTTTAACAGAAAAAATATTATATCTCAATAAATCAAAAGGAGTTTTTTATGCAAACTTTTACCGTAAAACTTATTCCCGGTGACGGCATCGGGGTCGATGTTATCCGCGAAGCAGTCCGGGTGTTGAACCACCTTGCCCAGCTGCACGGCGGCGTGAAATTTGATTTTCAGGAATTGGAATGGAGCTGCCAGTACTACCTGAAAACCGGTCGTATGATGCCGGAAGACGGCTTGAAGATCCTCTCCGACTGCGACTCCATCTTGCTGGGTGCCGTGGGATTTCCCGGCGTGCCGGATCATGTATCGCTGCGGGAACTTTTGCTGCCAATCCGGGTGGGCTTTGACCAGTATGTGAATCTGCGGCCGGTAAAGCTGCTCAAGGGTTTGAGTTCGCCCATTAAAAATGAAGATATCGACTTTGTGGTCATCCGGGAAAATTCCGAAGGCGAATACTGCGGCAAAGGCAGCATCGAAAAGGAAAATACCGCCGATGAAGTGGTTCATCAGGACAGCATCTTTACCCGCAAAGGCACCGAACGGATCATCCGTTACGCTTTTGAATACGCCAAAAACCACCAGCTCAACAAGGTTATGAGTGCCACTAAATCCAACGCACTCAATTACTCCATGGTCTTCTGGGACAAAGTATTCCACGAAGTGGCTGCCGAATACAAAGATCACGAATCCAGCCAGATGCACATCGATGCCCTCGCCGGTTACTTTATCATGCACCCTGACCGCTTGCAGGTGGTGGTTGCCAGCAACCTCTTTGGCGATATATTGACCGATTTGGGTTCCGCCATGCTGGGCAGCATTGGTATATCGCCCTCGGCTAACCTCAACCCCGAAGGCAAATATCCCAGCATGTTTGAGCCGATCCACGGTTCAGCCCCCGACATTGCGGGCAAAGGCATTGCCAACCCCATTGGCACATTCTGGGCGGCAGCGATGATGCTCGACCACTTCAAGTGTTACGATTTGTCGGCAAAGCTGATGGATGCAGTAACCGATGTATTGTCAAAGGGTGAAGTACGCACCCCCGATATCGGCGGAAAATCCACCACCACCGAAGTAACCGATGCAGTGATCAAAGCGTTGTAATAAAACAATTAATGCAAAAACGCAGCAGAAAATTTTGTTGATTTCTGCTGCGTTTTTTTATTGGGTCAATGTTACTTCAAGCCTTCGATCTGCGGTCGTTCGTATTGCTTTTTGAAGAGCTTTTCTTTCTTGTAGTAATCGTTGCCCCAACCGGCAAGTTTGCCGCCTTTAAAGACTACCGGCATACATTCGTCGATAGTTTCCTGCCCGTCATGCCAGCGGGTTTCTATGTAGTAATACCAGACATCCGGCTTGGAAAACACCGCCTCCAGCGGTTTGCCCATTATGGAAAGCACCTGTTCCTTGGTCATGCCCACGCGAAGTTTGGCAGAATTTTCAAAGTTTTTATACTGGTCAGTAAATATACAACCACTGACACTCAAAGTTATTACGGTCAAAATCGCCAACAGCAACACATTCTTTTTCATAAAAAAACTCCTTTTAACGCCAGCAACGGTAGATTTGCGGCACCAGATATTTGATCACCGATGCAGTCGGCAGGGCAAAAATCATCCCCGGTATACCGGCAATAATACCGCCCAGCAATACCACGATGATCGTTTCCAAAGTGGAAAGCCCCAGCGACTCGCCTATGACCGCCGGATATATAAAAAATTGTTCGATTATACCGTTGTGCAGCAAATATATGCCGATGATCCCGCCTATCTGGATCACCGAAACATCCGCTCCGCCCACTGCCAGCGTTACCAACACCGTTAAAAGTGCACTGGATACCGGTCCGATGTAAGGCAAAAGGATCCCCATTGCCGCCACAGCTCCCAGTAACGGAGCATAGGGTACATCCAGCAGATAAAATGCTGTTGTATACACGCAGAAATCTATGGTCACCATGGTCATATAACCACGCAGCCAAATCCGCAGTTTGTTGAATACTTCCCCGACGATCCGGTCGCCTTCCCGCAAATTTTCTTCCGACATCTGCGGCAGCCATCTGCCGTTGAAAATCGTCCGTATCAGGTAACTGGTTGCCCGATTATCTTTCTCTGCAACATTGTCGTTTTTACGGTTGTTGACAAATCCGGCTATTTTGCCCAGCAACAGCGAAAAGAAGAAAAATGTCATAAGTATATTCAGCAGAAATGTTGCAAACATTGCCGCAAACTTGGTGACAAAAGCAAACAAACCGCCGGATTTTTTCAGCACCAGCTCGGTGATCTGCTTTTCAGCCTTATCGTCTGCCAGATAGTTGGAGAGCTCGGTAAGAATGCCCTGAACAAGCGGCAGTTTCTGAAATCTGCGCTTTAAATTTTCCAGCACCGAAATCAATTTATCGCTGACAGTACGGGTCAATGTAGGCGTTTTATTTTCCTTTTCCGCTATTTTCTGCTGTTCAGCTGACTTGTCGGTACTGCCTTTTTTGCCCCACCAGCTTTTGACTTTATTTTTAGTCCGGCTCCACCAGGAAGGCTTTGCTTCAACTTTTGGTGCAACCTTTGCCTGTTCGGCAAGAGCTTGCGGAAGTTTTGCAGCAACCGCTTTTTTACCGGCATTCTCTTGAACAGTTTGCTCAACTTTTGCCGGGTTCTTTGCTCCCAGCAGCGAATCATTTTTATTGTTGAAAGATTTTACATAACTGCAAAGAATCAATACAACGCCAAGCAGCAAAGCCAGAAATCCGCAAACCACGCACGAAACAGTCAAGGTCGTTGCTTTGGTGGTCAATGTCTGCTGTTCGCGCCTCTTCTGTTCGTCTTCAGAAATTTCATATTTACTCTGCCGCTGCAAGTGCTTTTCCAGCTTGCTCACCGGATTGAATCGTTTGAAAAATCCGGCAATCTTCCCGGGCTTACGCTGCAAACGCCGCTCAAAGTATTGCTCAAGCGGTAAAAATATGTATGCCAAAACCACACCGAACAACAGCGAACTCAACCAGGTTGCAATCAAAATGAACAGTCCGATAACGATCAATGCCAGCACTATACCGGTACCGGAACGCAATATCTTTGACCGGTTGTTCCGGGCGGTTTTTATGGCTTCAGCCTGACTGTTGAATTCGTCTGGAGTGTAACCTGCCTGCAAAGCCACTTGCCGGGTCAACTCCAACGCATCGCTGCGGTATTCATCGGCTTCCAGCGAAAGCGCCAGCAAATTGTCGATAAACTGCCTTGTCTTCTCCGGATTGCCGGCTTCAAGAACTTTGACCGTTTTTTCCGGCGTACCGGGTGCAACTTTCCGGAGAAAGTCCAACAGATTAGTGATCTTGCGGTCACTGAACGACAATTTTTCCAATCGGTTGCGGATACGGGAAAATGCCTTTTCCATGCTCTCCGCATCCGACGGCAGCACTGCTTTCACCATTGCCAGCAGTGTCATATCATCGGCACTCAACTGGTCGGCATTGGCAAAAATCCCCGCTGCCGCATCAATAGCTTTATTGACCGGCTGTTCAAAAAATTTTCTGATTTTATCCGATGCAGATTTAAACATACTTTATACAACAATTATTCAACGACCGTTACCGGCACATCGCTCTTTTCCACATACCCGATGGTTTCAGCAGCATAGCCGTTCTTGCGGGCGATCTCCAACGCCCTGGCTTCGTCGGCAGCCGGTACGAACCAGACCATACCAACACCCATATTGAAGACACGGTAGGCTTCCTGATGGCTCACATTGCCCTTTTCCACCAACAGTTTGAAGATCGGCGGCACCGGCAGTTTATTGACCTTATCAAAGACAACACCAATACCTTCGGGCAGGATTCTGGGGACATTGTCGTAAAGGCCGCCGCCGGTAATGTGGGCAATACCGTCCAGAGCCACCTTGTTCTGCTGGCACTCGCGGATCGCCGGATAGTAGCAGATGTGGGGCTTGAGCAAAGCTTCGCCCACGCTTTCGCCGTTGAGTTCGGGCAAAACGGTATCAACTGTATAGTTGCAGATATCGAAAACGATCTTGCGGGCAAGGCTGAATCCGTTGGTATGCAAACCGTTGGAACCCAAACCGATGGCAACATATCCGGGAGCGATCTTTTCGCCGGTGATGATCTCATCTTTTTCCACAATACCGGTGATCACGCCCACCAGGTCAAAGTCATCACCGTACATACCGGGCATTTCGGCAGTTTCGCCACCAAGCACTGCACAGTTGGCGGCTTTACAAGCGTCGGCAATACCGCCAAGGACTTCTTCGTAAAGCGGGCTGCGGAGTTTGCCGATACCGATGTAATCCATAAAGTAAACCGGTTCGGCACCCTGCACAGAAATATCGTTGATACAATGATTTACAATATCAAAGCCAACCGTATCATATTTCTGCATCATAGCAGCGATCATCAATTTGGTACCCACACCGTCGATGCTGGAAACCATAACCGGGTGCTTGTATTTGGCAAGGTCGATCTGGAACAAACCGCCGAAACCGCCGATGGGCGAAAGCATTTCCGGGCGGCGGGTCGCCGAAATACGGCCTTTAACCTGGGCAAGCAGATTCTGCGCCAAGTCAATATCAACACCTGCGGACTTATAAAGATCACTTTTCACATTACCACTCACAATAATCACCTCATATAATTAAAAATTTATAAAAAATTGTTTTCCTGTTAATTTACCGCCAAAAAGCACATTTTGCAAATTCAAAAGCAATTATTTGAACACCTCTACAATAGCTTTTTCTGCCCCGATAACGATCAACCGGTCATCAGCCTGCAATACCATGTTGGGATCCCACACCGTAGTCATTTCCTGCCCCGGTTTTTTCAACAGCAATATTGTTATATTGTGCCGGTTGCGCAGATCCAGCGAACGGATGGTCTTATTGACCATTTTTTCCGGGATCCCCACCTCGGCAATAAAGGAGCCTTTGAACTCAAACATATCAGTTACATTGCTCATACTCAACTGGGCACAGAGCCGTTCTGCCACATCCTGGTCGGGCTGGATAACATGATCAGCCCCCAGCCGCAACAGAATACGCTTCTGGATAGCACTGTTGCATTTTACATAAATATTTTTAGCACCTTCCTGTTTAAGCAAAGTCAATGCCAAAATCAAGTCTTCAAAATGAGAGCTCATCCCCACGATCACGGCATCATACTTTTTTACATCCAATTCTTTGATCACATCCGGATTGCTGACATCTGCCACCAATGCTTCGGTGACCTTTTCCCGGATCGCCATAACTGCTTCCCGGTCATAATCGACCACCACAACATTGTGCCCGGCTTCACTCAATTCGGTTGCCACCTTGCTGCCGAAAGATCCGGCACCGAATACGGCGTATGCACCCTTCATAAAAAATGATCCTTTCTCTGTATCAACCGATGATTATCCGCTCTTCCGGATAACTTATCCGGCTGACTCTTTCCCGATCGAGCAAAAACAAAAATATGGTAAAAGGCCCGATCCTGCCAATAAACATTAAAGTTATAACAAGCATTTTCGCCGCCACTGGCAAAGCACTTGTTACATCCATACTCATACCGGTCGTGGAAAGTGCCGATGCAGCCTCAAACCACACTGCCTGTTCTGTATGCGACAACATAGGCGAAAGCACCGCCGCAGCACCTGCCACCAGCAATACAAAAGTTACGATGATCGTAAAGGATTTCAGTATATTATCCATAGCGATCTCCCGCCGGAAAAGCAATACTCTCCGGTTACCCAGAAATGTATTAATGATCGCCAATACCGCCACCCCGACAACCGTAACTTTCATTCCACCGCCGGTTGAGCCGGGGGCCGCCCCGATCATCATAAATATTATGATCATGGATATACTGTTGGGCGAAAGTTCGCTCAAAGGCACCGTTACATACCCGGCTGTTCTTGCCGAAACCGACATAAAAAATGCGTCGATCCACGCAATAGGTGCATTGCCTTCCAAATACTCAAAGAGCTTGATCAAACCAGTACCCAGCACGATCAATATTATAGAGCTTATCATCACCAGTCGGGTATGTATTTTCAGCATCCCCACCCGGCGGCGGGTTTGCACCAGGTCGTAGATCACATATACCCCTATACCGCCTGAAATAATCAAAAATGCCACTATGATTTTTACAGCGGGGCCAAAACTCTGCAAACTGTCATTAAACGGGCTGAACCCGGCGTTGCAGAATCCGGCTATGGAGTGAAAAATCCCGTAATACACGCACTCCCAGAAAGAGAACCTGTTTTCCAAAAGAAAAGCCCCGGTCAGCAATATCGCCCCGATCAACTCAATATTGAATACATATCCTATGATCAATTTAAGCATTCCTTCAGTGTTGCGCAGCGAAAAACGGTCGTTGAGGTTGGACATCATCATCGTATCGCCCAAGCTCATACCTTTTCCCAGAAAAAGCACGATCGAAGCCGTCAACCCCATGATCCCGATTCCGCCGATCTGCACCAAAAGCAATATAATGATTTGTCCGACAACAGTAAATTGCGATATTGGCACACTGGTCAACCCGGTAATGCACGATGCACTGGTCGCCATAAACGCCGCATCCGACCAGGATAAAGCCCCCGCCCCGCGATAACAAACGGGCAGTTTAAGCAGCAAAGTACCCACTGCCATCATCGCAGCAAAGGAAAATATAAAATAGAGTTGACTTTGTTTTACCAGACTTTTCATGGTCAATTTTTATGCCAGCGGGCAAGGTCTATACTTTCAAATTTGAAATTTCCGGTTGCCGGATCATATTCTATACTGGATATCACTCCGTTGCGGGTAACACTGCCTGCACAGTTTTCGCCTCTGCCGGAATCATCCACCCGGCAATAAGGCTTATGCACATGCCCGCACAATGCAAGGTCGATTTTACCATCTTTCATAAAATTCAGAATATTCTTCTGCCCGAACAAACGGTGCCGCACTCTCAATATGGGGTGATCTTCCAGCATCGGGTAGTGAGTTACCAATATGCGGGGGCGAACTTTTTCGCCACCGCACACCTCTTTGACCCACAAATCATCTTCCTTACTGACAAAACCCCATGAACAAAGCAAGTTGGAAGGTCTGCTGGTGTTGAGCATCAGAAAATCCACACCGCCGATCTCTCTGATACGGGGCAGAGAATCAAACCCGTATTCACTGCCATTGAGATAGCTTACCGCATCTTTCATTGCTTTAACGCATTTGGGTCGTTTGACATAACAATCGTGATTGCCGGGTAAATAAATCAAAGGTATATTGGATTTGACCAGCGGTTCAAGAATTTTCAATGTTTTGACAAATTCCCCCGGCTGCCCGGTACTGGTCAAATCGCCGGTGCAGACCGCGACATCAGGCTTGACCGACAATATGTAATCCACCGCTTTTTCCAGCAAAGACAGATCATGCCGGAAACGCCGCCGGAAACGGTAGTTGAACACCCCGACCCAGCGTTTGTCAAAATACGCAATCCAATCTTCAGCAGAACCGCCTGCGTGCGGGTCTGAAAAATGAACTATTTTCATAGGCTTACTGTTTTTCCTCAAAGGCTTTTAATGCCTCCTGGAAACTCTTCCAGGCACCAAAAGATTTTTTGTACGCTGCAAGTTGAGTTTTATTAGCCAGGAATATGATCTGGTCAAAATAGCCGCGCATAACCTTGTCGACCCGCTTTTTCCAGAATTCATCCGGTGCGACAGATGCTATACTGTGCTGCAAATAACCATTGTACAGCATATAATAAAAATACTGATCCCGGCGCCCCATATCCCGTTCAATAACATCGACCCATGCTTTTACATCTGCGGCCTCTCCCGGTTTTTTGATCATAAGGGCAACCTTGTAAACCTTGGGTTTGGCGGCTGTTTTTTGGGCTTTGGCTTTCGGTTTGGGCTTCGGCTTGGCTGCGGCTTTTTTACCTTTGGCTGGTGCTTTAGCTTTGGGCTTGGCTTTAGCTTTGGGTTTGGCAACTTCAGTTTTCGGATAAGTCACCACCGAAAAAACGATTTGATTGCGATTACTGGAAACTACTGTTGCAACAGCATTTTCCCCGGCAATCTTTTTGCCTTTGAATTTGTTCTTTTCCAGCAAAGTGGTAAATTCTTTACCTTGTTCTGCTACAAATTCAAGTCTTTCGGCGTACGCGGCAAGTTTTTTTGCAGTCTTGACAAAACCTTCGCGCTCTGCCACCCTTTCGGGCTCAGCTTTTGCCAACTGCAAAGCCTTTTTGAAATTATTCCACGCCGCAGTACTGCGGCTTCGGGCGGCATTGATCATAGCATAATCAAGCAAACTCATCTTACGGGCAAGGTCTACGGCATAATTTTCCGCACTTGCCTCTGAAAATTCAAATGCTTTTTTTCTGGCACTGGCTATACGCTGTTGGAATGCCCGGTTTTCTGCGATACGCATAGCATTGGCTAATGCTTTGTTGTACGCCGCCGCCAAAGCCTTGCGCGACGGATCGACCGTCAAACGCTCATCGGCCAGAATGTAGTTTTCATCAAGCGATTTATAAAACTTCTTTTCTTCAGCAGTTTTCGGGACTAATTTTCCTGCTCGCTGTTTCCATGATTGCAAAAATCTGGATTCGTTGCTCAAGTAAAGTGTTTCCAAATTGCGCGCCTCTTTCATAAAAGCAGAAAGAACCGGTTTTTGGGCTTGAGCTTGCGGAGTGTAAACCGGAGTTTCGACCGGAGTTTCGACCGGAGATTTTTCCGCTGTTTCCAGTTGACCGGCCGGCTCTTCTTCGGGGGTGATTTCAAACTTTACAGTCGGAACAGCCGGGGCGGGATTTTCATTTTTATCTTTCCCGCTGCTCATAAAATTGAGGTAATACCAAATACCGCCCCCCGCAACAACCAGAACAACGGCAGCAATGGCAACTGACAGCCACACTTTGGAAGACTTTTTATCTTTAGCGGCTGATTTTTCATCAGCTTCTGCATCGCTTTTATTTGCCTCTCCGGTTGCAGGCTGCTCACTTTTGTTTTCAGACTCAACACTGTCCTGCAACCCCGGTGCAGATTCCGGCTGGCCTGCGGGAGCTGATTCCGGAGTTTCCTTTTCATTTGCCGCGCTAACGACCGGGCTGTCAGCTTTTACCGGTTCAGCAACCGGATTGTCGTGTTCAGCAACTCCTGCTGTTTTTTCTCCGGTTGCGGCAGTCTGAACTTCCGGATTACCATCTGCATTTTCTTGAGATTCCAGCTTTCCGCTTTTTGTTTTATTCATCGCCAGATTAAGTGATGATTCCTGACTGGTATCTGCCGCTTTTTTGACCGCCAATCTGATCGTGGGTTTGACTGTCGGTGGAGTCACCGCTTCCGGAGCCGGAGTTTCGGTTTTTGCCGGAGTTTCGGCAGATTTTTCACTCTCCGGAGCTTTTTCGCTCTTCTGCCCGCCGAGTTTCAGCGAAAGCTTGCTGCCGCCGGGCGGAACAATGATCTTCGGCTGCGTACCGCCGCCGGAAAGTTTGCTGACGGCAGCGGAATTCGTCTGACTGTCAGCCAGATAATCTTTGAGAGCTGCGGCAAGTTCGGCACAATTCTGGAAGCGTTCAGCCGGAGTTTTGCCCATCATTCTGACTATGATATCGTTCAGTTTCTGCGGCAAATCCGGATTTATATTTTTCGGCGGCGCCAGTGTGCCGTAAACATGCTGCCGGGCGATTTCATCCGTATTTTCTCCGGTATAAGGAAATCGACCGGTGACAAAGTGGTAAAGCGTTGCCCCCAAACTGTAAATATCGCTGCGGGTATCTGTTTCCACGCCGGTCAGCTGTTCAGGGCTGATATACTGCGGAGTACCTACTACTTCGTCGCTGTCGTCGTTGGCATCGTCGCCCTGCACTCCGGCAAGCCCGAGGTCGGCGAGTTTGACTTTACCGTTGGGGCACTGCATGATATTATCCGGCTTGATATCGTGATGGATGATTTTCTGTTCCTGCCATGCAAAATCCAAAGCTTCAGCCACCTGCAAAGTTATTTCGGCAGCCTGCCGGAAATCTATTTTTTGTTTTTCCTGCAAAACAGACTTCATGGTCTTGCCGTCGATATACTCCATAGCAAAGTAGAAAATACCATCATCTTCGCCGACTGCATACGCCTGAACGATATTGGGGTGATTGAGTTTTGCCGCCGAACGCGCCTCCCGGATAAAAGCCTGCACCGAATCGGCCTGCTGGGAAAATTCCCGGTTAAGTATTTTTATTGCCGCCGGACGGTCAAGCGAAAGCTGGTGTGCCAGATAAACGATACCCATCCCGCCTTCGCCCAGTTTGCGGATCAGCAAAAAATCACCGATCACCATCCCCGGACTCAAGCGGTCTTCCGGCAAAACAGTTTCTTTAGAACAATAAGCACATACAACAGACGCCCCAGCCTCCCATTTTTCAGAAGCGATGATCTTGCTGCAGTGCGGGCATTGAAAATGAATCATAACCCACTCCTCACTAAATGGTAAAAATATAAATATTCACAGTAATATAACCCGCAAACGCCTTTATGACTAATTTAAATATGATTTTTTGTTATAATTTTTACTTTTACTACAATCCACATCCCCGAAAAAGGGAATAAGATATTGAAAAGATTGTACAAACGCCACTTGTTTTTTGCATAAATCGTGCTATATTAATACTGATAGTGTGTGATTTACACTTTCCGGTTGTTATAAAACTTTTCTAAAGTGGCTGCCAGTTACGCAATTTCAGCTGAATTTTTGAGGAATTCGGTTCGTTATCAGCATCCGGGAGTAATTCCGGGGGTTGATACCGCTATTCCGCAAGCAAGTTCACATCTGATACATGATTTGCAGCTTACCGGAGAAGATTTTTAGATATTACGGAAGATATTTTCACAGGAAAACAAACCGTTTGTCCGGCGTTTTCTCAAATTTTCTGCACTGTTGCCGGACTGGGCAATTTATGGATTGAAAAATTCAACCAAATAATTTTTTTTACAGAAAGGTCATTAAAAATGGCTGAACAGAAAGTTACATTCCTTCTTCCTGATGGTCGCCCGGTGGAAATCGCTACCGGCAAGATCGCCAACCTCGCCAATGGTGCCTGTACCGTCCGTCTGGGCGATACCGTACTGCTGGTTGCCGCTTGCAGCGGTGCAGCCAAACCCGGCACTGACTTCCTGGCATTGCAGGTTGACTACCGTGAAAAATACTCCGCAGCGGGCCGTTTCCCCGGCGGATACGTCAAGCGCGAAGGCCGCCCCAGCAAGAAAGAAATTCTCACCTGCCGTCTGACCGACCGGCCGTTGCGTCCTTTGTTCCCCAAAGGTTACTTTGACGAAGTCCAGGTGCAGGCTCTGGTGCTGGCAGCTGACGGGGTCAACGATCCTGATGTGCTGACCATTGTGGGTGCTTCTACAGCGTTGATGCTTTCGGATATGCCCTTTCAGGGACCCGTTGGTGCGGTGCGTGTAGGTAAAGTCGATGGCAAACTTATTGCCAACCCCACCCGGGAAGAGATGAAACGCTCCACTTTGGAACTCATCTACGCCGGTTTGCCCGATAAAGTTATTATGATCGAAGGCGAAGCCGAATTCGTTACCGAAGAAGAAATGCGTGAAGCCATGTACTTTGCCAACGAGGCAGTCAAGGCCCAGTGCGAAGCCCAGATCGAACTTGCCAAACTTGCCGGTAAAGCCAAGAAAGAACCCAAACTCTTTCTGGTGCCGGAAGATTTCACCAAAGCTCTCGCCAACTTCTGTGCTGACAGAATCGACGATGTGTGCGTAGTGCCCGGCAAGGCTGAACGCTTGGAAGCTCTGGATGCTTTGCAATCCGATGCTACTGAAGCATTGAAGCCCCAGTTTGCTGATTGGAGCGATGAAGATTTTGCCTACAACATGCGCATAGCCTACGACGATCTGGTGCGTGATACCACCCGCCGTCTGATCCTCGATAAACACTATCGTGCCGACGGCCGGGATATTGAAGATATCCGTCCCTTGTCTGCCGAAGTAGCCGTTCTGCCGGTAGTCCACGGCAGCGCTTTGTTCAGCCGCGGCGAAACTCAGGCTCTGGTGGTAGCCACTTTGGGTAACGAAAAAGATGCCCAGGAAGCTGACGATTTGACCGGCCCCGGCCCGGGTCAGGTGGATCGCTTCTATCTGCACTACAACTTCCCAAATTACAGCGTGGGCGAAGTCGGCAGGATCGCCGGTCCCGGCCGTCGTGAGATCGGTCACGGGAATCTGGCAGAGCGGTCGGTTTCCAAGGTCATACCCAAAGATTTCCCCTATGTGGTGCGTTGCGTTTCTGAAATCATGTCCAGCAACGGTTCAACTTCCATGGCGTCGGTCTGCGGTGCAACTCTGGCTTTGATGGATGCCGGGGTGCCCATTACCGCTCCGGTGGCTGGTATCAGCTGCGGTCTGGTTACTGACGACAACGGCAGAGCCTTGCTTTTGACCGACATCATCGGTTCCGAAGACCACTTTGGCGATATGGACTTCAAGGTTTGCGGTACCCGCGAAGGTATCACCGGCTTCCAGCTGGATTTGAAGCTGCCGGGTATCTCCATTGATCTTTTGTGCGAAGGTATGGAACGCGACCGCGTGGCACGCTTGAAGATATTGGATGTTATCGAAAACTGCATTGCCAAACCCCGTGCCGAAATCAGCGAACGGGCTCCCCGGGTGGAAGCTTTGCAGATCAATCCCGCCAAGATCGGTGCCCTTATCGGCCCCGGCGGCAAGAACATCAAAGCCATCACCGAAGAAACCTGCTCCACTATTGATGTGGACGACGACGGTAATGTCAAGATCATGGCTGCCAACAAGGAATTGCTGGAAGCTGCCAAACAGCGGGTACTGGCTTGCACCGCCGAAGCGGAGATCGGCAAGATCTACCGGGGCAAAGTGGTCAGCATCCGTGACTTCGGAGCATTTGTGGAGATCCTGCCCGGTCAGGAAGGTTTGTTGCACATTTCCGAAATGGCAAACTACCGGGTCAATGCGGTAACCGATATTGTCAGCGAAAACGACTTTGTAACTGTCAAAGTCATCGACATCGACAACTCCGGCAAGATCCGCTTGAGCCGCAAAGCCGCACTGGCGGAAATGGATAAATAAGCAATAAAGCGTTTTGCCATAAACTTTTACAGGGGCTGTTGCAATACCTCAAAAGGTTGCAATGCCCCTGTTTTTTTGCCCGGATACGGCAGTTCAGATAAATCGGAAAGATTGTTTATCTGGCGGTGAAATTCATGCTGTAGAGGTCGCACTCTTTCATTTTTATGCGGAGCTTGAATTTGCCGCCGGGTATATCGGCAAAGGTTTTGCCTTTCCAAGTGGGCTTATATGAAATCTTATCGCCGTAAAACTCGCCGAAATCAGCAAAGGTGTAACCGGGTAGCGGCTTACCGTTCTCGTCGCAGACTTCCAGAGCAAAGCTGCCGCCGGCACTGGTGGAAAGATTGATTTCAAGCCCGCCGGAAGTACGGTGCAAGGTTTTTGTTTCAAAAGTTCCTTCCTTTGCTCCGGCAGAGAGAGATACAAAGCCATCCAGCCGCAATTTGTAATACAAACTCTTTACCGAGTGATAAAACACCAGTTCGCTTTCTGACGCCTGAAACATCCCCAAAGTTATGTAATTGCTGCGGTTGAGCCAGCGGCTTGCATCCAAGCCGGGTTTGATCCACGCTGTTTTGACCGGGCGTTGGATCCCCTTGCCGTGGCGGGAAAAAATCAATACCACATCGGTAGCCGAACCACGGTTACCGAAGTAGCGGGTCGCCGCACCGATATAATAATGGGGTGCCCGGAAATAGGGGTGCAGTCCGCTGATATAGAGGTGTTCCCCCGGCTCGTTGACTTTCAGAAACTCTATTTTGCTCCAGTTGCGGAAATCTTTGGAGGTAGTTTTGCCGAAAGAACGGACTTTTTGCAGACCGTCGGCAGTTTTCCACACTCTGGGGTACATGACATAGCACTTTTCGTATTCTGAATAAAATACAGCATTCTGCGAATCGATAAAGTGCCCGCCATATTTTTTCGGCTCATACTTGAAGATGGGGTTTTTCGCATCATAATGTTTCCAGTTTATGCCATCGGCAGAATAAAATGCAAACAAGCCGGCGGTTTCCCGCACGCCGGAAACCGCTTTGAACCGTTTATCGGGCGTGCATTGGGGATTGCGGTCAAAAAAAGGCATCAGATTGTGGGTAAAACCATTGCCGTACCAGACCGCCCCCGGCGGAACGGGTTTACCGGGAAAGAGTTTCAAATCTTTTTCCTGCCAGTTTATGCCATCTTTGCTGAAAGTTACGCCCAGATATTCGCCGGGATGCCCGTTGTATTTCTTGCCGGAATAAACATTGTCAGTATTCCGGTAGTAGTAGCGGTACTGAGTTCCGTCGTGGAAAATCGCTCCGTAGTACCCGTTGGGCTTACCGGGAGCGGCAGTACATTCCCGGGGGGAATGCTGCACAAAAGTCAGATCGTTCTTGTTGGCGATCAAAAAATCATCGTAAAAAAGCTCCAGCTTGCCGCTGACATCGTAAACCTCATTTTCGGCAGCTCCGCAAATGATATTTACAGCAAAAAACAGTAAGGCACAGGCTACAAATAAGACTTTTTTCATAACAGGATATCCTTTTTCCGGGCTTATGCGGGGTGTTGAACTGTTGCTGATAATATACTACAACAGCAAATATTTGCAAGTTACTTATTTACGGAACTTGACTTTTTTAAGGAAATCGTATTGCACTTCCGGTATTGATATGTGACTTCTTTTACGATAAAAAGCTCTGGTACCAGTATTGGTTGACAAACAGAAAAGATGCTGAATCAGTTTAAAAAACTTAACGCTCTGAATCCGATATCAGTTGGCAAACTTAATTTATCCGGCTCGCACACACCCCGTCCCGATGAAGCATAATTTTTTATGCATCATCGGGACATATCCCAAGTGCACTGCCAGTATGTGGAACAGAGCGAAAATTAAAATTTTACAGCTTATCAATATACTTCGATTTCAGCGATCTGGGTATATTTGCCGTTGTTTTTAGTCACGAACACCCGCAACACTTTGAATTCAGCTTCCGGAAAAGTGAATTCGTTGCGATCGAGTTTGGCATTTTTAATGCTGCCGACGGTGACAAATTTGCCATCTTTAAGTATTTGCACTTCGTAATCTTTCAAAGAATTGGCTATGCCGCAGACCACCACTTTTTTGGCTTTGATGGCTTTGGGGAACTCCATTTCGATCCAATCGGGTACTTTGCCGGGGGTGTTGTCCTTAAAATAAGTGCGGTTGTTGTCGTAAGTCAACGCCCGTTTGCCCAGATCGACACCGTCAGATACATGCCAGAGGGTATTGTCGTTTCTTCCCTGCAGCCAGAAGTTGCTGGAACTGCGGAACTGCAGAAAGTCGTGTTCAAAAGCCTGAAACGCCTGATTGCCGGGTTTGCAGCGTTTGGCGTTGGCTTCGGCAATGAGTTTTTCCACTTCGGCAACGGTTTTCAGATTATCTGCGGCAACATCGTTGGTGTAAATATGCACATCATAGTTGTTGAATGTATCGCTGAACTTGCCATTTTGTGCAATGATTTTCCTGCCTTCACGCCACACCGCCAGCGTTTGATTTTTCAATTCCGGGAAGTTGAATTCGTACTTGAAAGGAGCGGTTTGCGTGGAAACGGCAAAAATCCAGATTTTTCCGTTGTGCTTCTTTATCATGGTACGCAATTTGCCTTGGGTAAGAGCATTGGGCTGATCGTCTTCACACAAAACATCGTGCAAAGCGGCAAATTCTCTGCCAACTTCCGGCATACCGATATAAAGCTCGGGATAATGCAATGTACTGCGGTTCCAGAACATGATCCCCCTGCCCCCCATGATGGCGGTCATCAGAAACTGGGTACGCACTTCGTCAAAGGTGGGTATGCGGCTGTTGAGTCTGCCCCAATCGCCGTAGTTGAAGCCCTGCTGCAAGTAGAATATGCTCTGCTTGCGCTGTTCCGGGAGCTGATCGTTCATGTTTTTCACTTGATCCATAAACGCCACGATGCGGTTGAAACCGGGGCGGCTGACGCCTTTTTCCGGGTTGGGGTAGCAATGCAAGCCGTTGATTTCGCTGGATTCAATATAGTCAAGCATACCGATAACGGAGTTGTTGGAAATAACCAGCGGGTGATAGGGGTCTTCATCCCGGATAATGGCTGCCGCATGTGCCAGAGCCGGTACGGTGGCACCGAAAACTTCCGGCTCGTCAGTAAGATAACGGGCAAAAAGTTTATCGTCGCGGATATTTTTATTAAGAGATTTCCGCAAAAGTTTTTCCGTGGCAGGCGATATAAAATTTTGCCGCAGATCCTTGTGCACCGGATGTTTTCTGGACATCATTGCCATATCCAGATGGCGGCTCGTTTTTACGCTGTGCATATTGGACAAATTCACCCCCGGCACCGTAACATTGCCCCATTCGGAGATCATGAAAAAGCGTTTGCCGTTGGCCCGCCAGAAGCCTTGTTTATCCCGCCACACTTCGTTTTTCTGCGGAGCAAGTTTCCGCAAAGGCACACTGACAATATCGCTGTTTTTACCGGCAAAAATGGTGTATTTGCCCACGGAGAGTTTATCATTGGGGAACTCCACAACTTCCGGTTTATCAAGTGTTTTGCTGAAAATAACTTTGCCTTTTTCATCTTTGATGCCGGTAGTCAGCGGAAAAACGCTTTTATCACCGGCGGCAACCTTGTAGCGGACTTGTTTCAAGTTCTGGCTGGCAAAGATGGCGTTGCGGTAATGGGGATCGAGCAAACTTACTTCGACAGGGTTGAATTTTACTGCCAGAGGGTAAGTCCGGCGGATGAAACGCTTGCGATTTACCGGGTCAGACAGCGTGACCGTAACTTTGTAGTTGCCGGGATTTTTTACACTCATAACCGGCAGTTTGGCTGTGGTGCTGGCGTTGGCTGCCAAAGTTATGTTGCTTTCCACTGCGGCAATATCGCTGCCGCTTAAAGTCACATCCAAATTCACCGTACCGGCTTTGCGGCTGTTGTTGGCAAGTTTCAATTCCGGCTTGCAGACAAATTTACCGTCTTTGCGGGAAATCGACCAGCTTGGCGGCGTGATCCGCCATTCGTAGTTGGAGAAATCGTAGTTGAAGCCCTTGACTTCCACAAACGCCCCCGACACATGGTATTCGCCGTTGGGCAGTATGGAAGAATACCGCGAGGGATCGCTCAAGTTGCGGCAAAAGTTGAATCCCCACTTATCGGCGGCACCATCTGCCAGCTCCAGCGTGGCATAAGGCACAAAAATTTCCGCACTCCAGAAATCTTTGCCCACAAAAGTTTTGGCGGTAACATTGCCGTTCCATTTGCTGTCGGCAACAAAACCGCCCTGATCGGCGTAAGCATCGGCAATGGTGCCTATGCTGTTGACTGTAAAATGCACATAACAATCCCGGCCCCGGGTAGGAGCGATCATCACTTCCACTGAGTCATCGGTAAAGACTCTGCCATCGCGTTTGGTCACCTTTGCCCGGAGTTTTTTATTGGGTTCAAAGGGAACATGAAAGCCCACATACACGCCTTTGCTGTCATGGAAAAGCATAGCTGTACAGGGCGGAGCCGGAGTTTTGGTGTTATGCAGAAAAAACTTATCGAACTTTTGAGCTTTTGCCCAAACAGCATCATCAAGTTTGCCATCGACCACCGGTGCGGCAGCGGCGGTAAATACCGTTGAAAGGGCCAGCGAAGAAAATATAAGTTGTTTGAGAGCCATAAATCGATCCTTTATTATTCGATACCTTTGACCATTGCCAGAATTTCTTTATCAGTAAGGATACCGTTGCAGACTTTTACATCAGATATCGCCCCTTTATAGTTGTAGGCATAGCCACGGTGATAGCTCCCGATTTCGATCACATTGGGCAGTTTGTTTATTGGCAGCATATTGCTTTTTTCGGCAACTTTTATACCGTTGAAGTAAATCTCTGCCTTGCCGTCGCCCATGGTGAATGCCACATGGTGCCAGACTCCACGGGCAATTTTGACCTTGTTGGCATTGGTGTTGAGTTCGGAGCGTTTTTTGCCGTCGCCAGTCCAAAAACAAATACGGTTCCAGCTGAACATGGTGCGGAAACCGGGGCCTTTTTCGCCCAGAGAACAGCTGACCAACTCCTTGTGGCTGTTGCGGGGGAGTTTTTTATCCGCAAAAAAGTAAAACATCAGGGTGAAAGGTTTGCTGAAATCCACCTTGCCCCGGGGCAGGATCACGCTGCCGCCCTTGCGGCTCTTATCGGCAACGCCGGTAAAGTACAAGGCTTTGGAGTTTTCTTCCCGCCCGGCATCCCATTTGGTGTTTTCGGGGAAGATCACATTGCCGGTGATCGAACCAGCCGTATCTTTGACCACCGTTCCGGAGCCTTCATTGAGTTTGAAATCCATCACCAGATCAGCGGCCGGAACACTCAATGCAGTGCAAATGCAAGCTGACAGAATTGCGAGTTTTTTCATAATAAATCTCCTGAATTTTACACAAAAATACCCAATCTTGTCTTGCTCAAAAAGTTTTTTGAGCAAGACAAGATGAAGAAAATTTAATTTTAAGATTATATTTTTGTGACTATACAACCTCAAAATGCGGAGTCAAACTGAATGTTTGACGGAGCGAAGTCGATCTTGCGGACGAATTTGCATGCGTCGGCGGCGCCGTATTCGCGTTCCATGCCGCAATCTTCCCACTCTACGGACAATGGGCCGGTGTAGTTGATCGTATTCAAGGCACGCATGATCTCTTCAAAATTCACCTGACCGTGACCGGGACTGCGGAAGTTCCAGCCTCTGCCATTTTGATTGAAGTCCAGATGCGAAGCAAGAATACCGCTCTTGCCATCCAGCGTCAAAGCCGCATCTTTGATATGCACATGGTAAATGCGGCTGGGGAATTCTTCGATGAACCGCACCGGATCCACCATCTGCCAATGCAAGTGGCTGGGGTCAAAGTTAAAGCCGAATTCTTCCCGGTTGCCGATGGCATCCAGCGTGCGTTTGGCGGTCACGATATCAAAAGCGATTTCGGTGGGGTGCACTTCCAAAGCGAACTTGACACCGCATTTGCCGAATTCATCCATGATGGGGTTGAACATTTCGGCAAAGTATTTGTAGCCATCTTCAATAGTTTGCGGAGCCACCGGCGGGAAGCTGTAAAGCATGTGCCAAATGGGACTGCCGGTAAAACCGTTGACCACTTTCACCCCCAGATTTTTGGCAGCCTGTGCGGCGGCTTTCATGCTCTTGACCGCCCATGCGCGTTTGGCTTCGGCATTACCCGCACATTCAGCGGGGGCAAATCCATCGGAGCGGCTGTCAAAGTTGGGGTCGCAAATGAGCTGACCGGCAAGGTGGTTGCTTATTGCCCACACGCCCAAGCCGTACTTTTCCAGCAAGGCACGCTTTTCGTCGCAATAAGCGGTGCTGGCGGCGGCTTTGAAGACATCAAAGTGATCGCCCCAACAGGCGAGCTCCAAGCCGTCGTAGCCGAATCCGCTCATTTTCTGACAAACTGTTTCCAGCGGCATATCTGCCCACTGACCGGTAAAAATTGTTGCTTTGCGTCCCATTGTTACACCTCAAATTTGATCCATTTACTGGCTGTTTTGCTGCTCTTTACCACATTTTCAATAAACGCCACGCCCCGCACGCCGTCATCCACGGTGGGGTAGCTGGTGGTATATTCCACGCCGTCAGCACGGGCGGCGATGGCATTGGCTATATCGGTATACAAATTACCGAAGGCTTCAAAAAATCCTTCCGGGTGACCGGCGGGCAGTCTGCTCCACGCCGCACCGGCACCCGCCCAGTTGCGGCGCATGACCTGACGGGCTCCGGTGTTGGAACGCATGGTCAATGTTTCGGGATCTTCCTGTGCCCATTCCAAAGCGTTTTTGCTGCCGTAAATGCGGATACGCAACGCGTTTTCTTCGCCCACAGCGATCTGGCTGGCAAAGAGTATGCCCCGGGCACCGTTGTTGAACTTGAGCAGTACAGAGCCATCGTCGTCCAGGGTTCTGCCGGGAACAAAGCTGGTCAAATCTGCACACAGTTCGGTGATCTGCAAGCCGGTGATAAATTCAGCGAGGTTTTCGGCGTGACTGCCGATATCGCCCATACAGCAGCTGATACCCGCCAGCGCCGGGTCAGTACGCCATTTGCCCTGTTTGTTGTCGTCGGTCACGGCATCTGCCAGCCAGCCCTGGGGGTATTCCACGACGATCTTGCGGATGTCGCCCAGCACGCCGTCGGCGATCATCTGTTTGGCCTGCCGCACCATGGGGTAAGCTGTGTAGTTGTGAGTAAGAGCAAAAAGTCTGCCCGTGGAGTGGACTTTATCAGCAAGGGCTTTGGCCTGTTCCAGACTGGTGGTCATGGGTTTGTCGCAAATAACATCGAATCCGGCATCCAGTGCCGCCATTGCAACTTCAAAGTGGGCGGCGTTGGGCGTTACGATCGAAACCAGATCGATCTTGTCTTCTCTTTGGGCTTCCTTTTCAAACATGGTTTTATAATCGGTGTAGACCCGTTCCGGATCAAGAAAAAGTTCGGCTCCGGTAATGGCACCTTTAGCGGGGTCACGGCTGAAACAACCGGCAACCAGTTCGATCTTGCCATCCAGATTGGCGGCTCTCCGATGCGCACCACCAATAAAACTGCCGGGACCGCCCCCGACCATACCCATACGGATTTTTCTGTTCATCTGCCTGTTCCTTTATTTGCTTATATGGTTTGGATTTTACTTGAAAACTTTATCTCGCCTGCCCCGGAAAAACTGCAATTATTTATCCACTCTTGCAGTATAAGGCACCTCGGAATATTTGTTGCCTTTGCCAATAAAACTCAACGGTTCTTTGGCACTCCAGGTATAACCGGCTCTGAATTGATCAACATTCATTGATTCCACATGTCCGTCTAAAAATGCGGTATTGCAAATTCCGCCTTGGCCCGGTGCGGTGGTTTTGACCTGTCCGGGGAATTCATGCAAAGAAGCCCGGGCATCTCCCGCACCGTGCCGATAAGCCACATGCTGCCCCCACTGCGAAAAATATACATTGCCTACGCCGGTATCCATAATGCACTTGACTTGCGAAGCATCGGGGAAAGCATGTAACTTAATGTATTTGCTGTCGGAAATAACATTGGAGTTTGCCAGATAGTGATAGTAGGTGTATTTGGAAAAACTGCCACTCTCGCTGGGACAGGCAAATGCCATTCCCTCCTCCAATGATTTGGAGTATTTGAAATACAATCCATAAGGAGCTTCCTCATAGCCTTTACCGGCTGAATCAATACCGCAAAGCAGCGCCATCCAGGTATTGTACGATACTTGCGAATATATCCCCGGACGCTTTCCCGGAACTATCCAATCTCCATAATCCATGCTGTACATTGCCATAGCGTGAGTGAAACCCTTCATCTGATTCAGACAAGTAGTAGTTTTAGCCCGCTCCCGGGCTGCCGACAACGCCGGTAAAAGCATTGCCGCTAATATGGCTATAATAGCGATTACAACAAGAAGCTCTATCAGGGTGAAACCCTGTTTCACCCGACCATGGTCGGCGTTACAACTGATACTCTTCATACAAAGATACCTTTCCGGCGGTCTTCCGCCTTTTATTATTATCGTCTATTTCAACAAATTTTTACTCCACCTTTACATAACCGCCCGGTTTATCGGGGTCATAATAGAATTTACAATTGGCATTGCCAGCAGTTCGGAAATTTTTCAATTCAGCACCGGAGAAAGACTCTACATGAAAATCGGCAAAAAGCAAGTTTCCTCTGCCGCTGTGGCGAGTGCAAGGACGAGCGTATGTTTCGGTACTGGCATCCACTACATACATCCGGAAATAGCCGTTGCCATGTTTCCCCACGCTGCTTTTGTTGGTTGCCCCATCGCCCAGCAAAAATGAGCGGCTGGGATCCCAGTCAGATGTTTTATCAAGATTTATCGGGTTGGTAGTTGTAGTATAAATTGCCGAATACGCGTACATACGATCATTTGCAGATTTACCGTCAGGCACCTGATTGCGTGGACAAAAGAAAATTCTGGTCCACTTATCCCCAACACCGGCATTCATAAGTGCACTTGTCCACTGAAACTTTCCATTTTTACCATTGACGCTAACATTATCTACATTAGTACTGTAAAAATAATTTCCACCGGATAAAACACCATAATTCTGAATTGCAATACCGATATCTTTCAAATTGGCAGTACAATTCGTTGCCGTCGCCCGTTCTTTGGCAGCGGAAAGTGCCGGTAAAAGCATTGCCGCTAATATGGCTATAATAGCGATTACAACAAGAAGCTCTATCAGGGTGAAACCCTGTTTCACCCGACCATGGTCGGGTGAAACCCTGTTTCACCCGACCATGGTCGGCGTTACAACTTACAATCTTCATCATACGGAACCCTTTCCGGCGAACACTCCCGCCTTTTACGCAGATTTACTGCTTTTACTGTTTTATAAAAAACACACTTTCATTGAGCTTCAGCAGCCCGGAAGATATTTTATAACATCCGGACCGCTGCTTTTTCATTTACTTATTGAGCAATTTACGCAAGTGGGTCAAACTGATGACCGCACTTTCAAAGGGATCGATATTGGAGTAATCCTGCTCGTAAATAAGCCATTCTGCCGGAATATTTTCCGCCGCCTCAATACAGCCCCGCAAATCCACATTGCCGTTGCCCAGCTCGGTGATGGAGCCATCTTCCGCCATATCTTTCATGTGCAGCTGCCAGATACGGCTGCCGTGCTTTTTGATGTACGATACCGGATCCTGACCGCCTTTTTTCACCCAGTATACATCAAGCTCAAAACCCACATTTGCCGGATCTGTACTGTTGATAACTGTATCCAAACCGCAGCCGCCGTCGGCATACTTTTTCAGTTCCAGATCGTGGTTGTGATAGGTAAAACGCAAGCCCCGTTTGGCGGCACCCTCTCCGGCGGCACGGCAGATACCGATACACTCTTCTTCGTGATCACGATAATCAGCTTTATTAAGGCGATCGCCACAAACGCTGGTGGTCACAAAAGGCGAGTTCAATGCCACGGCGTAGTCGTAGATCTGGCTGGCGGGATCTGCCAGATCCGCTGCCCGGCCGTGGATACCGCAAACTTTCAGCCCAACTTCTTTGAAGAATGCCGCCAGTTCTGCCGGTTCCATTTCGCCAAAGTAAAAGGCGGGTTCCACGGCATCGCAGCCCAGTTTGACCAACTCACGGCAGACGCCTTTGAAATCTTGTTTAAGGGCTTCACGGATACTGTAAAGCTGAATACCGATTTTATAATCTTTCATTTTTTCAAATACTCCAATGCCATTTTTACCGCTTCGTGAGCAGGATATTTGTTGTTTTCGTACTCAATATTGATAAACCCGTCATAGCCCAGCTCTTCCAGAGCTTTCAATGTGGCACGGCTGTCGACTTTGCCTTCACCGATAAGGGCGGCACGGTAGTATTTGCCGTCACGCATCAGGCGGTAGCCCTCTTGGGCATCATCCACAATATCCCAATCCTTGAAGTGCACATGCACCACATCGGCAAAACAGCGTTTCAGACTTTCTATCTGATCTTCGCCGGAAGCGGCGTTGCCGTTGTCAAAAGTAAGTTTCAGCTCCGGCACCATGGCTTTGAGGGCGTAAAAATCGTCGGCTGTAACAATAGGACTGGCGGCACCGGGAAAGTTTTCCATAGACATAACCAGATTGCGTTCGGCTGCCAGCGGAGCAACTTTCTTCAAAATCTCCGCCCAGCGGCTGCGGTTTTCCGCCGGATCGGTCACACCGGCAAAAGGTGCCGGCACGATCATTATCACCGGGGCACCCAGTTCGCAAGCGTCATCCATGGAACGCTGGGCGATAGTGTCCAGCTGATCCAGCTCTTTTTCCCGCAAAAAGAATGTGTGGGCAGCTACGGTCAAACCGGCATCCAGACTCATTTTCTTGAGTTCTTGGGGGTCACGGCCGTAAGTGGTGATCCAGTCAATACCTTCCATACCCAGTTCGGAAGCTACTCTTACACAGTCTTCCGGGGTGTAGCAACCCTGACGCATCAGGGTGTAGGTCATCATTGAAAATTTCATTTTTTAAGCTCCTTTAATACATCAAGTGTAGCATTTACCAGCTCCTGACCGCCTTCGGGCGAAGCCTGATTGCAGTAAGGTGTGGCGCTGTAACCTTTGTTGGCGATCGCCCGTTCGGTGGCAAGATAACTGCCCACGCCGTAATCATCGGTAACCAGCTGAACGATAAAAGTCTGTTCAAAAGGACTCCGTGCCTGAATACGGTGCATGTAGTCCATAAACAGCTCAAAGCGGTTGCTGGCAAAGGCTATGTTGCCGATTTTTACTACATGTATATTAGTTACCACTTTGGGGTTGATCGCTTGTTCTTCGTAACGCTTGACCACGCCTCCGCAACGGTGGCGGCGGCTGTTCAAGGCGCTATTTTGCTGAAGCACATAGTATTTATTGCCCTGGGAAATAAACTCCTGCTTCATAAAATTTTCATGATTGGCACGCTCCTGCTCCACCAGTTCTTTGGGGAACTGGCGGCGGGAGAGTTTCAATGTTTTGACTTCGTGTTTAAGTTCCGGCTTGCAGAACTTTTCTTTGCCTGCCCAGGAAAGGACTTCGTCAAAGGCTTCGGTAATGCGCTGTGCCATATCTTCAGCACGGAGAAATTCCATGCAGTCGTAGGCGTATTGGGCGTCGTAATTTTCCTTTTTGGGGAACAAGCCTGCCGGATACTTCATGGGGTTTTCCATGTACTTTTTCAGCATTTCCGGATATTTCAGGGCAAAACGACGCTTTTCCGCTTGCAGATAGTGCAGCTGCTGGGGGCAGAGGTCGCCCGCTGCCGCACTCTGGGTGATGATGGTTATATCGCCATATTTTGCAGAGAGTTTTTCCCGCACATTGTGCCAGAAACTTGCGTGCAGATACCACGCAGTCCCCACCGTCTGGGAGGGGCAAGGAACATTGATGACTGCCCCGGTAAGTTTGCCGTTTTTATCAAAGGTATACAGCAAATTGATAAATGTTTCGGTACCGGCTTCGTAGCCGTCAAACATATCATCATTGGTTCTGCCGTACATCTTGGCTCTGCCGTTCATGGCAATACCGGGACGGGCGGCTTCCCGCTTGCTGATGTCATCCAGATAAACACTGCGGCGGCTGTAACCGGTCATGGCGTGACCGTAACCGTAGGATATACTGCCGAAATCACGCTTTTCCCACGCTTCCTTGATAGCATCGGTCATCTGCCGGGCGATAAAATCCTGCATCTTACCGGCGGGAATAAAATCCACCGTGTTGGGGTAAGGTGCATCTTCCGGCCCATTGGCAGCAGGTCCGGCATGGGTGTGGGTGGCATTGATAATGATCTTGCTGCCGGGGATCTCCGGAGCTTCTTTTGCCAGATTGGCTTTGACCTTTTTCAATACCACCGGAGGCACTGACACCATATCTGCCGACACAAAGATCACCGCATCGCTGCCGTTTTCCATAACCATAGCACTGGTCAATACCGGTGTATACTGACCCAATGCCACACGCAAATAGAATTGTCCGGTTATGGGAGCGGTGCCCTCTTTGGGCGCAATGGAGCGTTTTGCCCACCCGATCTTTATTGGATCATTCATAGAATTTTCATCCTTACATTCACCGGTACTGAAGATAGCGCAACCGGTCATGGTTCCGGCGGCTGCGGCTGCACAAATAATTGAAAGATATTTACTGCAACGCATCGTATGTAATACCTTATTTCATCTTTTTAAGCATATCAAGAGTTTCGTTGACCAATTCCTGACCGCCTTCGGCTGAAACAACATTGCAGTAGGGTGTGGCACTGTACCCCTTATTAGCGATCGCCCGTTCGGTGGCAAGGTATTTACCCTGACCGTACTCATCGGTAACCAGCTGCACGATCACAGTCTGTTCAAAGGGACTGCGGCCCTGGATACGGTGCATGAAGTCGATAAAAAGCTCGAAACGGTTGGTAACAAAAGCCAGATCACCGATTTTGACCGCATGGATCTTGGTGGTAAGTTTCGGTTCGGTCTTCTGCAATTCGGCACGCTGGGCAATACCGCCGATGCGGTTGCGGCGGCTGTTCAGCTTGGAGTTATAGGTCAGCATATCAATAGCATCGCCCTCGGTCTTGAATTTTTCCTGCATGACCAAAGCATGTTTGGCTTTTTCTTCGGCAACCAGTTCGTCGGGGAAGATGCGGCGGGAGAGCTTGACCGTTTTGACTTCGTGCTTAAATGCAGGACTGCACTTTTTATCCAGCTTTGCCCAGGAAAGGACTTCGTCGAATGCCGCAACGATACGGTTGGCAATATCTTCAGCCCGCATGACTTCGATAACATCGTACTCGTACTGTCTGCGGGCGGCTTCACCATCTTTTGCCCAGGCATAGGGATAGGTCATGGGATTTTTGAGGTATGCAGCGATCTTATCGGCATACTTCAACTTATAGCGACGCTTTTCCGCATCACGGTAGTGCATCTGACGGGGGGCGGTATCACCACCGGCGGCGGCCTGACCGATCACACCGATCTCACCATACTTGGCAGAGAGTTTTTCCCGTACATTGTGCCAGAAACTGGCATGGAGCCACCAGGCATGTTCGCTGGTCTGGGCGGGGCATGGTACATTGATGATCGCACCGGTTACTTTACCGTTTTTATCAAAGGTATAAAGCAAGTTGATAAAGGCATCGGTACCCGCTTCGTAACCATCGAACATATCATCGTTGGTCTTGCCGTACATCTTGACTTTGCCGTTCATGGCAACACCGGCTTGCGACTGATCCCGCTTGCCGATGTCGTCCAGATAAGCTACCCGGCGGCTGTGACCGGTGGTGGCAAAGCCGTAACCGTAGGCAACGCTGCCGGGGGCACGCTTGCTCCACGCTTCTTTGACCGCGTCGGCGATCTGGCGGGCAAGGAACTTACGCATTTCAGAAGAGGGAGTGACTTTCACCTTGTTGGGGTAATCCATCTTGATTTCACTGCCGGAAGGCCCGGCGTGAGTGTGCGTAGCATTGATAATGATTTTATCGGTGGGGATCTCCGGCATTTCTTTGGCAAGGAGCGCCTTAACCTGCTTGAGGATCTCAAAGTGCACCGACACCATATCCACCGATACAAAAATCGCTGCATCTTTACCCTTTTCCATAGCCAGAGCACTGGCGATCACCGGGGTAAAGACGCCCTGTGATACACGCAAATAAAACTGACCGGTAATGGGTACGGGTTTATCAGAAGCTATGGAACGCTTGCCCCAACCGATCTTCAGGTGATCGTTGGCAGCGATTTTGCTTGAGCAATCATCTTTGCAAGCCAGAGGCGAAGCACACCCGGCGCCGATAAGCATGGCTCCGGCGGCGGACAGAAGGGTCAATTTTTTCAGATAATTCATCTTTTATTTCCTTAATATATTACTTCAAATTTTTAAGCATATCCAGCGTTTCGTTGACCAGTTCCTGACCGCCTTCGGGAGAAACCTGATTGCAGTAGGGTGTTGCACTGTAACCTTTGTTGGCAACGCCCCGGATAGTGGCAAGGTAGCTGCCGGTACCGTACTGGTCGCTGACCAGCTGGACGATAAAGGTCTGTTCAAAGGGACTGCGGGCCTGGATTCGGTGCATGAAGTCCATATAAAGCTCGAAACGGTTGCTGGCAAAAGCGATATTACCGATTTTTACGGCATGGAGCACGGTGGTGATGCCCGGTTCCTGCTGCTGGATCTCCGCCCGCTTGACCACGCCATTGAGCCGGTTGCGGCGGCTGGTAAGTTTGGAGTTGGCGATCAGCTCTTTATAGGGATCTGTGTCGGTGCTGTACTCTTGCTGCATAAGTTCATCGTACTGGCTCTTTTCGGCCTGCACCAGTTCATCGGGGAACATGCGGCGGGCGAGTTTCACAGTGCGTACATCGTGCTTGAGCTCCGGCTCGGTGAACTTTTCTTTGCCAGCCCAGGACAAAACTTCGTCAAAAGCGGCGGTTATGCGGTTGGCAATATCTTCGGCACGCATAAATTCCATCCAGTCATACACCACCCCGGGATCGTTTTCGTCAGCAGGCCGTTCAAAGGGCGAAGGCATGGGGTTGCTCTTGTATTTGGCGACCAATTCCGGGTATTTGAGCAAATAGCGGCGTTTTTCCGCTTCCCGGTAGTGCATCTGCCGGGGCGAAAGGTCGCCGGCGGCGGCGGCCTGACCGATCACACCAAAGTTTTCACCATACTTGGCAGCAAGTTTTTCCCGCACATTGTGCCAGAAACTTGCGTGCAGCACCCACGCATTTTCGTTGGTCTGCGAAGGACACGGTACATTGATGACCGCCCCGGTAACTTTACCGGCTTTATCAAAAGTATAAAGCAAGTTGATAAAAGCATCGGTGCCAGCTTCGTAGCCATCGAACATATCATCGTTGGTGTTGCCGTACATCTTGCCGTGACCGTTGACCGCAATACCGGAGGCATCTTTACCCTGCTCTCTCAAGCCGGTATCGTCCAGATAAACGGTGCGGCGGCTGTGGCCGGTGGTGGCAAAACCGTAACCGTAAGATACAGCGCCTTCGGCACGGCTGAACCAGGCATCTTTAACGGCATCTGCCAGCTGGCGGGAAAGAAATTCGAGCATTTCGTCCTGCGGGGTAAATTTGATCTTACTGGGGAAGGAGCCGATTTTGTTGCTGGAAGGTCCGGCGTGAGTGTGGGTTGCATTGGCAATGATTTTATCGGCAGGGATCTCCGGAGCTTCTTTTTTCAGTATCTCCTGCGCCATAGTGAGCATTTCAGGCTGCACCGAAACCATATCTGCCGAAGCAAAAATAACCGCATCGCTGCCATTTTCTATAACCAACGCACTGACCAATACCGGAGTAAAAGCCCCTTGCGAAATACGCAAATAAAACTGCCCGGTGATCGGTACCGGACCTTCTTTGGCAATAGAACGCTTGCCCCAACCGATTTTAATAGCATTTCCCATAACAACACCTCTATAAAATATAAATTCCCATTATTTGCAAAAGAGCCTTTGGCATCACATGATACCAAAGGCTGCTCAAAACTTTACTTTTTGCTGTTGCGGCGGTCTTCCAGAATTTTCTGGATGCGATCGGGGTCGATCTTATCCAGATTGCTGAAGACTTTCACAATACCCTGCCGCACCTGTTCGGCTATATCCAGACCGTTGGGTGCCCGCAGGGTTTGCACAATAGAAATATGCTTGCGGCTGTATGCCAGAGCGTTGGGGAATTTTTCCAAACTGTAATCAACGCCCTCATCCGCACCCGGGATCGCCCACGGGTAACCCATACCGTAAGCGTTCTTGGCGGCGAACACCGTCATTTCCGGCAGAATGAACCGCTGCCAGACACTGGCACGGATACCTTCATCCACCAGTGCGGCGGCAACTGCGTTACGGAACTTGACCTGTTCAGCCGGGTCGGTTATGCCCATATTGTCAAAGTCGATACGCAAGTTGAAGTTGTACCAGTTGTGTTCGGCATATTCCGGCTCGTAAGGCAGCAGCAAGTTGGGCGTACCGGCAAGATTCTTCAACAGGTATTCGCCGTTTTCCCGCAGAGTTTTAAAGTAGAAGTCATACTTGGTAAGCTGGGCACGGCCGTAGGCGGCGGTGATTTCGTTGTTGCGGTACATCCATCCCAGAGCGTAGGCGTGATAGTCGCGGCTCTGTTCGGGGCGGGCGGTTTCGCCGAAGCTCCAGAGCTTGGCGGCGCCGTTGTAGATTTCTTCATCGTCGGTCACGAACATACCGCCTTCGCCGCAGCAGAGGCACTTGTTCTGGTTGAAGCTGAAAGCAGCGCAGTCGCCCATGGTACCGGCTTTGCGGCCTTTGTAGGTTGCGCCGTGAGCCTGACAGGCATCTTCGATAACTTTGAGGTTGTGCTTTTTGGCAATGGCGTTGATCTTGTCCATATCGTTGCACAAACCGTGGAGCTGGACTACGATGATCGCCTTGGTACGGGGGGTGATGGCAGCTTCGATCTTATCAGGATCCATCAGGAAGGTTTCCGGATCGATATCCACAAAAATCGGAATGGCGTCGTGGTGCAGAATACAAGTTGCGCTGCTGCTCCAGCTGTAAGCAGTTACCAGCACATGGTCACCGGCACCGATGCCGCAACCCACCAGGCACATGTGCAAAGCTGCCGTACCGGAATTGGTGAAAAGGGCGTATTTATTGCCGTTCCATTCGGCGAATTCTTTTTCAAAAGCCAGATTCTGGGGGCCGCGCGCCTGACTGGGCTGGTGCAGAGCTTCCAAGACCATCTTTTCGTCAATATCATTAATGGGGGGCCAGTTGACCACTTTGCTGACATCGACTGCGGGTTTGCCACCATAGATTGCGAGAGTTTCAGACATTTTAACGCTTCCTTTCAGTTAAATTGCGTTGGGTATGTTTTTTGTTTCCTGTTATAAATTATAACTGTTTTTTTCTACTCTGCAACACTTAAAAATAACAAAATTTTTTGAATAATAACAATTTTTTGCGATTTTGACTTGACGGCTGCATTTTTTATGCTATTTTTAAGAAGAAAAGGGTACAAAATTATGGAGCAAAGTGTCAATAAAATTTTAAATAATTGCCCCCAATTAACAACTTTCCGGGTCATCGAATATGCCAACATATATTCCACCACCGAACATGTGCCCCGGGAACATGAGCTTTTGTATGTGCTCGATGGCAAGATAACATTGCATTGGGAAGATCATCTGGTTTATCAGGCGATGCCGGGGGATTTTCTGCTGGTGGAAGCCGGCACCCGCCACCGGGATGAGTTTGCTCTGCTGAAAGGGCTGCGTATTCTGATAATGCAGTTTCATTGGGAATGTAATGAGTTTTTCCAGTTTGTCAACAATCGTACATTGCCCAATTTAAGCTATGATGTGTGCAACGAAGTCCGGAGGAGATTGGATTTTCTGCGGTCAAATTGTGACGATTCAGCGGAGTACAAGCAACACTTATCCATCCAGCTGCACAGCATATTGCTGTTGTTTTACTTTGATTTGATGAAAAGTCAGAAATCAAGCCAGCTGCACTCCTTGATGCCGTTGCAGGAAGCCATGCGGCGGGCAAAGCATTTTCTGGATCAGAACTACGCTGAACCTTTAAGTTTGAAGCAAACGGCAAAACATATCGGGATCAGTCCGGCATATCTCTCCAGAATATTCCACCATGAATTTGGAGTAAGTTTCAGCGAATATCTTACTTCCCAGCGTTTGCAGGTTGCCCGGAAACTTTTGCAGACCACCCGTTTGCAGATCGGCGAGATCGCCAACCGTTGCGGTTTTTCTTCCAGCAGCTATTTTATAAAAGTGTTCAGCGATCACTACAAAGTAACGCCCAAAAATTACGCATCCGGAACCGGCAGAAATTCAAGAAAACAAAAATGAATCAACATGCAAAAATACTTGCAAAATAAATCAATCAGCTGTATAGTACAACATTACATAAACATCAACCTTATGAAAATTTTGCTATGAAAAATATACTTATCGTCATTGCAGTTTCAGCTGCCTTTATAACTTTTGCCGCCGGAAACAGTGTCAAGGGCAAAGTTCAGAAACACCCGCTGAATGTCCGCGCCGGTGCCGGAACAAAATACACAGCCTTACTGCAACTGGATAAAGATTACGAAGTAGTCATTACCGGAATCAGCAAACAGTGGCTCCGGATCGCCCCGCCGGAAAACACCCGGGTCTGGGTGCTGAAAGAATACATTCGCAACGGTAAACTTACCCGCAATGTCAATTTCCGCTCCGGCCCCAGCACCGGTTACGAAGCGGTCGGAACCGGCAAACGGGGCATGAAGGTTGTGGTACACGGCAAAGCCACCCGTTCCGGCTGGGTGCAGATAAGCGCCCCGGATAATATAGCGCTTTATGTTGGCAGACCGGCGATCGCAGCTGATAAAAAAAATCTGAACAAGCTGCCTAAATTCAAAGTTCCCACCGGGAAACCACTGCCCAGTGAAGAACTCATCAATTTGGAAGGTAATTTTCTTGCGCCTGCCAAAGATATAACAGTTACCGGATATGTCTATGCTGAAAACAAAAGTCATCTGAAAACTGTCAGCCATGTTTTCTACGAACCCAGCGGCGAAGAAGACCTTATTGCCAAATATATGGTCATGCCCAAAGGCAACGATCTGGAAAAATTCAAAGACAAAAAAGTACGCATATCCGGTGAATATTACCGGGTAAAGGGGTGGAAACTGCCACTGCTGGTTGTAAAAATCGTCAGATCCGCAGAATAACCACCCTCCGGAACATTCAAGCAAACACGATTTGAATGGCTGCCACAGGACAAAGTAACCATGCCCAAGCAGCCATGCCAATAAAATCGTAATTTTCCATACTATATTCCTTGAAAAAATCGCAAATATCAAGTATACTTTACATAGCGATCACCCAAAAGTGGACTATCTGCTTTTTTTAAAAAAAACAGTCAAAGCAGTGCTGTTTCACATAAGGTTCAGAATACATCTTACAACAGCTTGACTAGGCTGTTGTGTTGAAATAAAATTTTTCGCAAATTCTTGATTTTTTGTTAAAAGTAAATTATATTGCAAATTATAAATTTTTATAACTGAAATTAATGAAGGGTTTTTAAAATGAAAAAAAGTGTCTCTTTGATTCTTGCCGTCTGTGCCGCCACGCTTGGTGCAGAAGTCGCCCCGGTCGTATCGTTTGACTTTGAAAAGTTTGAAAACGGCAAAATTTATTCTGCTGACCAAAAATACACTGGTACCGTCCGCAACCCCGAAGCGGTAAAGCAAACCGAAGGCAAACTCGGCAAAGCTTTGAACTTTCAGGGCAAATTCAAAGGTAACAAAGCTGGAGCTGTGCTGGTAAAAAACCTTAAATTTGATTTCACAAAGCCCTTCACCATCGAAGCTATCGTAAAATTTGATGCCAAAATCAGCCACAAACTCCAGCGGGAACTTTTCAACATTGCTGACGGCGAACGGGGTCCCGGAGTGCGGATGACATTTTACTACAACAGCATAAGCCTGCGTTCCGGCGACGGCAAAAAAATCTTTACTGCCGGTACCAGCCACAACCGCACGGCTGTAACACCTGAAGAATGGCACCTGTTGACCATGACTTATGACGGCAAAACCCTTTACGCCTACCTTGACGGGGTACTTTCCGCCCAACGGGATATTGCTATTAAAAATGCGGTAAAAAACCGTCACATGACTATCGGCAGCTATAAAAACGGTTTCAGCTATCCCCTGCAC
Source organism: Victivallaceae bacterium (assembly GCA_045585955.1). Lineage (GTDB taxonomy): Bacteria > Verrucomicrobiota > Lentisphaeria > Victivallales > Victivallaceae > SIG78. The sequence continues at coordinate 8,332 of JAZMZK010000029.1, read as the reverse complement.
GGCGATCTGGATGACCTTAAATTCTACAATGTGTGCAAAACTCCGGCAGAGGTTGCCGAAAAATACATCTCCATTTTTGGCGAATAAGGAGAACTGAATATGTCTGTAAAACACCTTATTCTTGCAGCCGCAGCCGGGTTGACCATATCCAGTTACGCTGAAACTGCAATAAAAGCAGCACCGGTAAAGTCCGGCGAAATAAAACTCGATGGCATCCTTGCCGAAAATGTTTGGCAAACCGCCTCCCGTTACAGCAATTTTTGCAAACTCGCCAATCAGGATGTTCAAGCTGCCGAACAGACCGTTTTTCAAGTTGCCGCCTCCCCCGACGGCGTGTACTTTGCTTTTGACATTGCCGACAAAGCGGTGGTTGCCAAGCTGACCCGACACGACAGCGACATCACCAAGTTTGACGATGTTATTGAGCTGTTTATTTCCGCCGACGACCCCATCCCCAGTGATGCCAATGTGCGGACTTTCCGGCAGTTCATCTTCAACTTTGCCGGAACCCGTGCCGAAGGGGCTTTCCTTGCCGGAGTCCGCAACGGTTTGTGGTACAGCGATTGGCAGGCGGTGGTGAAACCAAACAGCAAAGGGGTTACTGCCGAAGTATTTATACCCTACTATGCGCTTGATTTCACCAACGCCAAAAACAGAAACTTGCGTTTTAATGTGGGTCGGGAAAATATCACCCCCGATAAACCCAAAGAGATCAGCACCTGGCAGAAAACCGGCACTTTTACTGATATGAGCAAATTTGCTTTGCTGGAAATGCCTTACAAAGAGTTTGACCAATACCAGTGGCAGCTCAACGATCTGGCGTTGAAAAATGTTCCCACCAATAAAGGTACAGTACAAACTCTTACCGGCAGGATCAATGGCAAGCTCAACGATTTTGTAGTCTTGCAAGCTACTGCCCGCAGCAACGGCAAAATTACGGCGTTCAACCGCAGCAAAGTGCAGCTCAAAAGCGGCAAGACTGCCGATTTTGCAATGCCGCTGGAAGTTGGCAGATCCGGCAAATACAACATTACCATCATCGGCAGAAACAACGGCAAAAAGCTCTTCCATGAGCTTGCTGATCTGGAAATTCAGGCTACCTGTTTTACGCTCAATGTAAAGTACCCCATCTACCGGAAAAGTTTCTTCCCCGATCAGAAGGATAAGACTTTGCGGGTGACTTGTGAATATGCAGTTGCCCCCCAGATGATGAAAAATGTCAAAACCGTTTTTACCGTAACGGATGCTTCCGGCAAGGTAATGAACACACAAACCGGCAAAGCTGGCTCGATCAAAAACTTTACAGTTGATACAACCAACTATCCCGCCGGAGATTACACCATAACCATCACCTCCGATGGCGAAGAATTTGCCAAAGGTACTTTGAGCGATACTTTCAGCGTTATTGCTCCTGCCAAGCCCGGCTCCAGTTCGGTGCGATTGGATGAAAACCGCTATATGCTTGTTGACGGCAAACCCTATTTCCCCCGGGGCTTCATCGGCGGTCAACACAAAGAACCCCACTATTTTGCGGAAATGGCGGCTGCCGGTTACAACACCGTGCAGTTCTACGGACTTAACTGGCCAAGCTTGGAAGATATAAAAGTGGTGCTGGATAAGGCCCATAAAAACAATCTTAAAGTTTTCTGCTATCCCTACTGGGGAACCAGCATCGGCTTTACCGGCTTCCGTGATTTGAAAAAATCCAACAAATTCCGTAAGCCCCGCATGACCGATGCGCAATGGGAGCGTATGAAAAAGATGGTCAACATGGTAAAAGATCACCCCGCCTTGCTGGGCTGGTATCTTGCCGACGAACCCCGCGGTGCTGAATTGGTCGATGAGTTGAAGAAGGTCTACACGCTGTTGAAGAAACTTGACCCCCACCACCCGGTCATCACACTGGACTTTACCGCAGCGGGCTGTATTTCCAAGAAAGACGGCATGGCGGATGTGCATATATTGGATATGTACCCCCATCCCTTCAATGACGGAACTTGGTACCGGAGCCTGCCTTCGGTATTTTCCAGTATGAAAATGGTGGACGAAAATATCGGCAATGCCGGTGCGTGGTTCTGCCCCGAAGCCTTTACCCCCCGGGGCAAGCGTAACCGTTCTTTGACCTACCGGGAGCTGCGCTGTCTGGTCTTTGGCACCATCGTCAACGGCGCTACGGGTATGATGCCCTATAAAATCGGCAGCACAACTCAAAAGTATTACATCCACAGCCGGAATTCCGGGATCTTCTACACGCCGGATATGCGTCTGGGCTATCTGGAAGGCTTGGGCCCGGAACTTAAAGCTCTGGATGGCGTGCTGACTTCGCCGGTAAAACTCCATGCGGCCTCCGATAAGAGTGCGGATATTATGGTGATGCGGAAAAAGTATCAGAATAAAGAGTACATCTTTGCGGTGAACTCCAGCGGTAAAACCGTCAAGAGCGTTATCACCGCCCCCGGCTTGAAAGCTCAAGAGCTTAAAGTGGTCAGCGAAGGCCGTACCGTAAAGGTTGCCAATTCGGCGTTCAGCGATGAATTTGCTCCTCACGCCACACATATTTACACTGATGATTTGATGTTCAAAAGCCCCATCAATATTTATGATTTGGAAGCCAAGATCAAAAAAATTGATGACGAAGCTAAAGCAAATCTGAAAAAATAAACTGTTGCGTATTTATTACGCATAATCAAAAAAACAGGTACGATGTATCAATAAAAAGTATATCGTACCTCTTGAAATTTTTTGATAAACCGCTTATAATATAGATAAAATTGAGTTGTTGTATAAGAAAAAATCAGGAGAAAAGCTCATGTTGTTGAAAACTCTGACAGTTGCCGCTGTTACCTGCACGGCGTTATTGGGTTACGCCGCCAATCCGTCGACTCAAGCTTTGCCAGTCAAGGATAGCGACATCAAACTCGATGGGGTGCTGGACGAAGCCGTCTGGCAGCAAGCTGCCAAATACGGCAATTTCACCCGCCTCAAATTCCCGGAGATCAAAGCGGCAGAACCCACCACTTTTCAGGTGGCAGCTTCGGAAAACGGTCTGTATTGGGCGTTTGATATAACCGACAAAAATATCGTTTCAACGGTAAAAACTTTTGACGGCGGTATTTACCGGGATGATGCTATTGAAATGTTTATCACCGGCGATGACCCCATTCCGGATGACCCCAATGTGCATACGGCGCGCCAGCTGATTTTCAGCCCCGATGCTGTCCGCAGCGATATAACCCATCTTTCCGGAGTAAGCGACCGCAAGTGGACTTCGGATTGGAAAGTGGCAACCAAACGCACCGCCAAAGGGTACACCGCCGAAGTTTTTATACCTTACTATGCACTTAATATAGTCAATACTCACAACAAAAATTTCAACTTCAACATCGCCCGCCACAACATTGGCGGCAATATCAACGAATACAGCGTTTTCAGCCCCACCGGCCGCTTTACCGACCAGAACAAATTTGCTGTGCTGGCTCTGCCCTTTAACGATTTTACCCGCTATCAGTGGAAAACCGGCCCCATGGAGTTGAAGACAGTTCCGGCCGCCAAAGGCTCCACCCAGCAGGTGCTAAAGGGTTCGCTGACCGGCAAAACCAGCGGAACCATCGTTTTGCAGGCAACCGCCCGGAAAGATGGCAAAGTAGCGGCATTCAGCCGGCTCAAGCTCAACGCCACGGCAGATAAAACCATGAATTTTACCATGCCTCTTACCGTGGGAGCGTCCGGCAAATACGATATAACTCTGACCGCCCGTGCCAATAAAGAAAAGGTTCTCTACACTACTGCCAATCTGACTATGGAAGCCGTACCTTTCAAGCTGGTGGTCAACAATCCTTTTTACCGCAAAAGCATTTTCCCCGACCAGCTGGATAAAGTCATCAGCATTGGCATCGACTATCAGACCGATGCCAGCAACCTTAAAGGCGTAAAGACCGCACTTACAGTTACCAATCAAGCCAATAAGGTTATTGCTCAAGCTGAAAAAACGTCCGGAGCACTCCGCACCTTTACGGTGGATGCCGCCGACTGGCAGCCCGGCAAATACACTTTTACCGTAAAAAGCAGCGGTTCCGAAGCCTTGAAAGGTACTTTGCAGGAAACCTTTACAGTAGTCGCTCCGCACAAAGCCGGCAACACCGTACATCTGGGTAAAAACCGGGAAGTTTTCCTCAACGGCAAACGCTTCTTCCCCCGGGGCTTTCTGGCAGCAAACAATCATCAGCCGGTGTTCTACAAAGAAATGGCGGAAGCCGGTTACAATACCGTACACTTTTACACCCTCAACCAGCGTGATCTTAAAGGTGTAAAAGCAATTCTTGACGAAGCCCACAAACATAAACTCAAGGTGTTCTTCTACCCGTATTTCGGAACCAGTATCGGCTTTAACGGTTTTCAGGATCGTGTTGTAAAGGTTAAAAAACCTTACAAGCCGCAGCTGAGTCCTGAAGCATGGGAACGGATGAAAGAAATGGTCAATGCAGTAAAGGAACACCCGGCGTTTCTGGCATGGTATCTTGCCGACGAACCCAAGGGCGAAGAGTTCTGTGCCGAACTGCGCAATGTTTACAAATTTTTGCGGGAGCTTGATCCCCATCACCCGGTGATCCATCTGGACTTTACCGCCGAAGGGTGCATCAACAAGCGTGAAGGCTATGCTGATTTGCACATTCTGGATATGTACCCCCACCCGCTGGTGGACGGCAGCTGGCAGCGGAGTATCTCTTCGGTGCTTTACAGCATGAAGCTCGTTAACGAAACGGTTGCGCCTTACGGTACATGGTTCTGCCCCGAAGCCTTCAAACCCGGGGGCAAGAAGAACCGCTCCCTGACTTACAAAGAGATCCGCTGTCTGGTTTTCGGTACCATCGTGCATGGTGCTACGGGTATGGTGCCGTACAAAATCGGCGACCCGCAGGAAAAATACTACCGCCCGATCCGCAACAGCGGTATCTTCATCAGCCCGGAAATGCACTTGGGCTATCTGAAAGGTATCGGCCCGGAGCTGACTGCCATGGAAAAAGTCCTGCTGGAACCGGAAAAACTCCCGATATCCACCAACAGCAATTACATTGTTGCAATGCGTAAAAAGCACAACAATAAAGAGTTTATCATTGCTGTAAACAGCATGCCCGATACCATCAAATGCACCATCAGCGGCAAAAATCTGCCCGACGGAACCTACCGGGTGCTGGGCGAAAACCGCACTGTGACCGTGAAAAACGGCAAATTCAGCGATACATTCACCAATTATGCTACCCATATTTACACTAATGATGCAAACTACTCCAACGGTGTGGATATTGCCGCATTGGAAGCCGAAATCAAAAAAGCTGACGAAGCGGCTCTGGAAGAGATCAAAGGTATGTCGTGGGAAGAGCTGAATACCCCCGTCCGCAAACCGGCAAAGAAAAGCAAAAAGAGCAAGAAAAGCAAGAAAAAATAATTAAGAGGTGGTTAAGGGTGATGCAGGAGCCACCCCATCACCCTTTTCCCTTGTCCGCCGTAGTCTTGGCGAAGGCGGGAAACCTTTTATTGAGGCTGTTGCAAAACTTGTTGATGTTGTTCGCCAACAGCAACAAGGGCGGTCAGCCCCGCGAACGCATGGGAGGGGAGTTTGCAGGATAAATTCCTGCAAACCGAGCGGCAAAATGCCGCGAAGCCGACCGGAGTTGAGCGAAGCCATCCGGCGTTTGAGGACGATTTTGAGCTTTGCTCAAAATCGCTCTAAGGGGGCGTAGCCCCCGCTTTAATTAAAGATCGTGAAGAACTACGCTGGATGTTGCTGCCCAATGAGCAAGGGAGGTCACGGAGGGGAAAGCAATCCCTTCCGTGGTTGTGCGGCGGATACGATATTGCTGCCGGTAAAAGTGTGCCGCACATAACTCTCCTTTTTGCATTGCTCAAAGATTTGTTTTGAGCAAAAAGCCCAATGAGGATTTATTAAGCTTTTTTTCATCCAATCACAACTCGTTTTGTGGTGAAATTTAAGCTTAAACAATATAATACTGGAGTGTTGCAAAATTTTGAGGTTTTGCAACATCCCCTTTTTTTATAACAATTCAAGGAAAAAATTCAATGGATAACGCACAAAAACTTGCCAAAGTCAAAGCAGTTTTTCTGGATATGGATGGAACTATCTATCACGGCAGCAAACTTTACCCCACCACGCTGCCTTTTCTGGAATTTCTGAAAAAGCACAATATCAAGTGGAACTACTGCACCAACAACTCCAGCCGCAGCAAAAGCGATTATGTCAAACATCTTGCCAAGTTCGGCTTATCTGCCTGCGAAGAAGAGTTTTACACCTCCATCGACTTTCTGGTGGATGTGCTGCGCAACGATTACCCGCAGGTGAAAAAACTCTTTGTGCTGGGCGTACCTTCCATGCAGCAGGAATTATCTGAAAGCGGTTTTGAGATCGTGGATGATGATCCCGATGCCAATGTCGTATCTTTTGACAAAACCCTGACTTACGACCGGCTCTGCCGGGCGGCGTGGTTCCTGCAAAGCGGCGTATTATCTTTTTCCAGCCACCCGGATGTATTTTGCCCCACCGATCAACCCACGGTGCTGGTGGATTCGGGAGCCATCTCCCGCTGCGTGGAACTGGCTGCGGGCAAAGAACTTATCCAGCTGGGCAAACCCCACGGCGGATTTTTGACCAACGCCGCCGCCCGCTTGGGCTTGAAGCCCGGAGAAACTTTGATGATCGGCGACCGGCTGGCAACGGATATAGCCAGCGGGGTCAATGCCGGAACTCTGACTTGCCGCATAACCGGCGAAGGTGCTGACCTTGCCAGTTACGCCGATGTAACGCCCGATTTCAGCTGCGACAATTTGGGCGAATTACAAGCTATCTGGGAAAAAGTTTTGGCGTAAGGAGTTTTTATGCGTTACATAACATTGCCCGAAAATATCGAAACCAAAGTTTTTGTGCTGGATGCCAACGCCTTGACCGAAACGCCCGAAGTTTTGCAAAAGTATTTTCCCGGCAGAAAAGTCCAGATAGTTGCCGACGGCAACACATGGCGTGTTGCGGGGGAAAAAGTTCAGGCGTTGTGCCGGGCAGCCGGATTGCAGGAGTATGCACCAATAATTCTCCCAGCCGAACCCAAGCCCCACCCGGATTATGCTTTATCGCAGGAACTTGCAGAAAAATTTGCCGGTGACTGCGTGCCAGTAGCAGTGGGTTCAGGGGTGATAAACGATTTGGTCAAGTGTGCTGCTGACATAAAAAAACTCCGCTATTGCTGCGTAGCTACCGCTCCAAGTGTGGATGGCTACACCGCCAGCGGCGGAGCTATGGCGGTTGCGGGACAGAAGAAAACCGTTCCCTGCCCCGCACCTTACGCCTTGATCGCCGATAGAAACATATTGAAGACCGCCCCACGGGCAATGATGGCTGCCGGATACGCCGATTTGATGAGCAAAGTTACCGGCGGAGCGGACTGGATAATCGCTGATGAACTGGGCATTGAAAAAATCGACAAACCGATCTGGAGTCTGGTGCAGGATGATTTGCAAGATAACCTCGCCGATCCGGATGATCTGGAAAAACTCTTCCTCGGGCTTGCCGCCACCGGTTACGCTATGCAGATGTATCACGATTCCCGCCCTGCCTCCGGAGCCGAACACCTTTGCAGTCATGTCTGGGAAATGGAACACCTTACTGTAAACGGCGAAGAGATTTCCCACGGCTTCAAAGTAGGCATCGGCGTACTGGCCATCAGCCAACTGCAGGAGTTTGTAATAAATACCAGTGTTGAAGCTGCCCGCAGCATGGCAAAAGCCCCCTTGAGCAAAGCCGAACGCATCGCCGAAATCGCCGAACTCCTGAAAAAAGATTGCTACGGCAGCACCATAGCCGATCTGGCATTGAACAAAACGTCCTTCGACGAAGCAATGGAAGAACGCCGGGAACTTATTTTTAAACATTGGGAGCAAATGCAAGAGCGAATGAAAACCCAGCTCATCCCCTCAACAACCTTGCGGAAAATGCTGAAAAACGCTCAAGCCCCCACCCAATACCAAGAGATCGGCTTAACTGCCGAACAATATTTCCACGGCATAAAAACCGCCCAACTCATCCGTAACCGCTACACCATCCTCGACCTGCTCTACGAAGCCGGCTTGTTAGAAGAAGCAATAAAAACACTGGTGTAAAAAAACGATTGTTGCAAACCGTTTTGTGGGGAAAAAACCTTTTTGAAAAAAGGTTCTTTTCCCAACGCCCCTTTTTCCAAAAACTTTCGCCGGAATTGCTTTTCTTACAGGTAATAAACGCAATTCCACCTTGTTCTATATAAGAAAGATACAGTATTTTACCTGT
>JAZMZK010000028.1:0-15712 GCA_045585955.1 Victivallaceae bacterium | reverse complement strand
TTTATATAAAATAAATTGGAATTGCTTTTATTACTTGTAATAAAAGCAATTCCGGTGAAAGTTTTTGGAAAATGGGGTGTGGGGAAGAGAACCTTTTTTCAAAAAGGTTTCTTCCCCACAAAACAGTTTTGCAACAGCCCCTTCTGTTATTTCCTGTTTGAGTTTTTACTTAACGCAGAGTATGCTCCAGGCTATGAAGCCTGCGTAGAGTGCCAGAAAAACGAATCCCTGCCAGCGGTAGAGTTTCTTTGCCGGCAGCATGAACAAAAAGAGCAGCAACGCCGTTGCGTTCATAATGATCATTGCATTTAAGCTGTCCTGCCCGTTGCCGGTCAGGGGGCTTACCACCGAACAGCAGCCGATGATCAATACTATATTGTATATGCCGCTGCCGATAATGTTGCCCAAAGCTATATCTTCCCGCTTTTTCAACACTCCGGTAATGGTCACTGCCAATTCCGGCAGACTGGTACCTACTGCCACTACGGTCAGCGAGATCATCAACGGGTCAACGCCCATTTTTGCTGCCGACCACACCACGGTATCCACCATAAGCTTGGCACCCACGGTGATCATGGCAAGCGAAAGCACGATCAAACCCGCCGCTTTGCCCCGTTTCATTACCGGAGCATCGGACTCTTCTTCGGCTTCATCAGACTTTTTGCAAAGCACATAGCTGTAAATACCGCACAGCACCAGCAGTATCACGCCGCCGATACGCCCGAAACCTTTGACTCCGGCGGGCATATCCACACCAAAGTAATACCACAGCATCAAAAACACGCCCAATGCCAGCAAAAAGATCATATCCCGCCACACCACCTGCCGCTTGAAGCCGATGGCTCCGCCCAGCACCAATCCGGCACCTAAAATCAAAGCGATATTTGCCGTGTTGCTGCCGACGATGTTGCCGATAATAAAGTTGCTTTCACCGTAAAATGCTGCACACAAACTGGATGCCAATTCCGGCAGGCTTGTTCCGAGGCTTACCAGTGTAAGCCCGATCACCAGTTCCGGCACTCCGAAACTCCGTGCCAACGCTGCCGCTGCATCCACAAACCAGTCGCTGCCCTTAACTAAAACAGCCACCCCGATCAGGAACAGCACAATGTTGATAATAAAATATTCTGTCGTAAAAGCCATAAAAAATCGTTCTTCAAATAAGTTTTTTCACTCTCGCCCATGCTTCATCGGGCAAGCTTGCGCCGAATACCTGTACGGTTTCCGCCGCCAGTGCTGCGCCCAGTTTACCGCAGTACGCAGCATCTTGCTTTGCCAGTAAGCCGTAGAGAAATCCGGCGGCAAAAGAGTCCCCGGCAGCAGTGGTATCCACCGCATCGACTTTGTTGGCAGGAATGAATACAGCTCCTTCGCCGCAATCCGCCCAAGCTCCTTTTTCGCCCAGCTTGACAATGGCAATACTGCACATCTTTTTCAATTCGGCAAGCTGTTCCGTGGGCGGTATATTCCCCAGCAGTGCATCGGCTTCGTCGCTGTTGGCAAAAACTACATCCACAAACTCGTTCAAAAGCTTGAGGATTGCCGGTTTGAACGCCTTGACTACTTCAAAACTTGCCAGATCAAGGCTGATAAGGCAACCGGCACGCTTGGCGGTTTGCATAAGATAACGGAGTTTTTCTTCGGAATGAGCCAATAAATAGCCTTCCAGATGTGCCAGCGTGTACCCGGCAAAATCCTTTTCCGTAACGCTTGCCGGATCAAAGGTCAATGCCGCCGCCAGTGCCGGACGCATGGTGCGTTCCGCATCGGGCGTGACCAGACAGATGCAATGAGCTGTCGGAGCATTGCTGTTGCAGCGCAAAGCGTGGGCTGAACCACCGGCTTCAATAAGTTTTGACCGGTAAAACTCTCCGGCTTCATCCTGCCCGGTGGTTCCCAGCAAAGCGGTTTTTACGCCGAATTTTGCCAAATCAAAAAGTGTATTGCCCGCCGAACCGCCGGGTGTGCGTTTTACATCGCTGGCACCCAGCAGCCCAAGGATCCGTTCAAGTTCAGCATTGTCGATCATGACCATGCCGCCCTTTTCGCCGGATACATTGGCAAGAAAAGCCTCGTCGACCTGTGCGATCAGGTCGACGATGGGCGAGCCGATCCCGATTACCGAAAAATCAGCACTCATAATTCAGCAGAACTTTTTGGCAGCAGCTTGCAGATCGGCGATCTTATCGGTCTTTTCCCAGGGGAAACAGCTTCTGCCGAAGTGACCGTAGGCTGCGGTATCCTGATAGCTCCAACCGTTTTTGGCGGGATATTTGAGCTGCAAGGTGCTGATGATCGCAGCCGGACGCATATCGAATACTTCGCGGACGACTTTTTCGAGCTTATCATCGGCAAGTTTGCCGGTGCCGTAGGTTGCAACATTGATGCTCAAGGGTTCGGCTACACCGATAGCGTATGCCACCTGGATCTCGCACTTGTCAGCCAAGCCGGCAGCTACGACATTTTTGGCAATGTAGCGGCACATGTAAGCAGCGGAGCGGTCGACCTTGCTGGGGTCTTTGCCGGAGAAGGCACCGCCACCGTGGGAGCCGACGCCGCCGTAGGTATCGACAATGATCTTGCGGCCGGTCAAACCGGTATCGCCGTGGGGACCGCCGACTTCAAATTTACCGGTGGGGTTCACAAAGTATTTGATTTCTTTGGTACGCAGTTCAGCGGGAATTACCTGTTCGACAACTTCTTTGACCAGAGCTTCCAAATCTTCACGCACCATATCGGGAGTGTGCTGATGAGATACCACTACGGTTTCGACTGCAACGGGTTTGCCGTTTTCGTAAGCGATAGAAACCTGACTCTTGCTGTCGGGCCGCAGATAGTTGTATTTGGCAGGTTCGGTGTGGCGGCGGCGAGCCAACTCTTCCACAATGCGGTGAGCGTAATGGATAGTTGCAGGCATCAGTTCCGGGGTTTCGTTGCTGGCATAGCCGAACATCATACCCTGGTCGCCGGCACCCTGTTCGGCGAACATGCCTTCGCCTTCGGTAACGCCCTGCGAAATATCCGGGGACTGTTTGTGGATAGCTACCATAACTTTGGCATTGTCGGCAGAAAAGCCCACATTGGCATCTACATAACCGATCTTGCGGACTACATCGAGAGCAACTTCCTGCCAGTTGACCTTGCTCTTGGTGGTGATTTCTCCGGAGATAACGATCAAGTCGGTGGTGGTAAGCGTTTCGCAAGCCACACGGCTTTCCGGGTCATCTTTCAAACATGCATCGAGAATCGCATCGGAGATCTGGTCACAAACCTTATCAGGATGTCCTTCTGATACAGACTCCGAGGTAAAAATGTGCGGTACATTGATTTTACTCATAGTTCACTCTGCCTTCCTTTGATTATTTTTTACAGGTTTACCCGTATAATAGGACACAACCACATTGTAATAATATAATCTGTGTTGACACTATTTGCAATTTTATATCAAGAAAAAGTACAAATATTGAAACACTTATCCATAATCGAAGCTTATGAAAAAATTTAAGAAAACCTTTGCCCAGCAGCAGGCTTTGAATTTGCTGCAAACTCCCGCACGGCATATAATGCTTTACGGCGGCAGCCGCTCCGGAAAAACTTTTATTTTGATTTACGCATTGCTGGTGCGGGCTCTGAAAGCACCGGGCAGCCGTCATGCGGTATTGAGATTTCATGGCAACGGAGCCAAATATGCTGTCGGTTTTGATACGCTGCCTAAAGTTATGAATTTAGCTTTTCCGGGGATCGAGGCGAATTATATAAAAAGTGATAATTGTTTTATTTTGCCCAACCGTTCCGAAATCTGGCTGGGCGGGCTGGATGCCGACGAGCGGGCCGATAAGATTCTGGGCAGGGAATTTTCTACGGTATACTTCAATGAGTGTTCCGAGATACCTTATTCGGGAATAACAACCGCATTGACCCGTTTGGCACAAAATACAACTCTTATCAACCGGGCATATTACGATTGCAATCCCTCCAATAAAAGTCATTGGAGCTATAAACTTTTTATAGAGAAAATCGAACCGGAAAGTGGTCAAAAGCTCCGCAATCCGGATAATTATGCGTGTATGCTTATGAATCCGCAGGATAATCAAAGCAATCTGCCTGCCGGGTATATAGAACAGACTCTGGAAAATCTTTCCGAACGGCAGCGTCAGCGTTTTTTGAACGGTATCTGGCAGGACGATAATCCCGGCGGTTTATGGAACAGTTATTTGCTGGATAAAGCCCGTTATCTGGGAAAACTGCCTGATATGCAGGAAGTAGTCATCGGTGTAGACCCTGCTGTTACCGGCAATACCCAAAGCGACCTTACCGGTATTGTGGCAGCAGCCAGAAGTGCCGACGGCAGATTTTTTGTTTTGCAGGATGCCAGCTTGCGTGGTACACCGCTGCAATGGGCGCTGGCAGTAAAGCGGGTTTACGATAATTTTCAAGCTGACCGGGTCATCGGTGAAGTCAATCAAGGCGGCGACCTTATTGAGCTTACTCTCCGGCAAGCCGCTCCGGATGTGCCATTTAAGGCAGTTCGTGCCATGCGTGGAAAATTTTTGCGTGCCGAACCGGTAGCAGCATTGTACGAACAAGGCAAGGTATTCCACGCCGGATATTTCAATGAGCTGGAAGAACAAATGCTCAACTACCGCCCCGGATCTGCAAAAAGCCCCGACCGGCTGGATGCGCTGGTCTGGGCATTGAGCTATCTGGCAGGAAAAAGTAATCTGCCGGGGGTGATCATGGCATGAAAAAGGCTGCGGCAATTCTTGCAGCAGCCTTGAGTTTTACGGTTTGAACTTTATTATGCTTCAGCAGCAATCACTTCACGCACCGGCGGAGTCGGCACGGCGGGGTGCTTGTACTTGTCCACATACTTATCCAGCTGGACTTTCAGGTGATCCAACGCTGTGTCGATAGCTTTGTAGAGATCCAATGCGGTACCTTCCGCCACCATGGGCTGCTTTTTGACTGCGGCACAAACCCCGACTTTAGCCTGATGGTTCTTGCCGATTTCCATAGTTACACGCACACTTGAAACTTTCAGAGTAGGATAGTAGGTGAACAACGCTTCGACCTTTTCGGCGGTGTTGCTACGGATCAGTTCGGTTACTTCGAAATGACGCCCGTTAATGATGATCTGCATAAATCTCTCCTTTCTGAAAGGTTTGTTTTTTTGCAGCGGCTTACCAAGCCCTCCAACAGCTTGGATTCGCTGTCCAATGCTAATGTTCCACACAATAAAGCAAAATGCAAATTTTTTTAAAACTTTTTTTAATATTTATTTTTTACAAAAAATTGGACTTTTTCATAAAGAAAGTTTATATTAGGTTTTTATTATCATTTTGGAGCTTTTTACTGTGAATTTTCAAGATTTTTGGTTATCAAATATTTCCGGAAAAAATCCCCGCTATAAAGCACTCCTCTTTGATGTGGATGGTACACTGGTTTCCGGCAGAAAACCCTTGCCCGGGGCTGAAAATTTTTTGCAGCTTCTCCGGAAAAATAACACTCCATTTTGCTTTTTGACCAACGACGGCAACCATTCGCAAGAAGAAAAAGCCGCTTGTATGGTGCGCGCGCAAGTTACCGCTTATGGCGATGAAGTCATTTCCTGCGGCAACGCTTTGAAGATTTTTGTGGAAAAAGAAGAGCTTACCGGCGCTAAAGTTTTCATTATGGGGCAATGCGGCAACCCCGGTTATGCCGAACTTGCCGGATTGGTTACCTGCCGGGAGTTCAGCGAAATCGACCAGTGCAGTTTTATTATTGCCGGCGAGGGCTATTACGATTTTATCCGCAATGCCGAAGCGGCGGTCAACTATTTCCGCAAATATCCTGACCGCAAACTGGTGGTGCCCAATCCCGACAGCTTCTGGCCCAACAACGGGAAAGTGGGTTTTTGTGCGGGGGCGGAGGCTCGCTTCATCCGAAGTATGCTCAAAGAGCTGGGTATAGATCTGCAAATCGTCTATCTGGGCAAACCCCACACTATGATCTATGAGTACGCTGTGGATTTTCTCAAAAAGAAATTCAATTTGCCGGATTTAAAAAAGTCCGAGATCATCATGGTGGGCGATCTTTTGGATTCGGATATTGCCGGAGCAAAAAGATTCGGCTGTGCGTCGGCGCTGATGATGACCGGTTTGACCACGCCGGAGATGCTGAAAAAAGCTCCGCCGGAAAAAACGCCGGATATGGTTTTTGATTCAATAGCTTGATATACAAAACGAAAGGTTCTTTATGAAAAAGTTACTTTTATTGGCAATGCTGATTTTCAGTGCTTGGGCTGTTTACGCTGCTGAATTTGCCAAAGTCCACAATTTTACCATTATTCTTGGGGAAAAACCCACGGAAATCGAAAAATCCGCTGCTGCTGAACTTAAAGAGCATTTGAGCAAGAGTTATACTGCACAGGCTCAACTCAACGGCAAAACTCCGGCCAAGATCAATATGTTTATCGGGCACTCTGCCGAAGCAAAAAAAGCCGGATTCACTGGTAATTACTCTGCTGCTCAAGCTGAAAGCAAATTCGGTATCTACCGCAACGACAACGATTTTCTCTTTACCGGCTTTGATAGTGTCAACGGCAGTATTTACACTTTCCGCGACAGCTGCGGCACACTGCTGGCGGTGGAATACTTTGCTCAAAAGTATTTGCAAAGCAAATTCTTTATGCCGGGCAAAAATGGGGCAAAGTATGCGGTAAACCCTGCCATCAACTTTGCCGGAGCAAGCGATATACCCGAAGCAAGTTTCGTTGTCCGGGGTTTTCAATCCGGCGCTAAAAACATTGACCGAAACGACTTTATGCTCTTTTTCCGCCGCCGCTTGGGGCAGGTACCGCCGTGGGCGAGCCGGGACTACTATTACGCTTTCCTCAATAAATGGAACAAACGCTTCAAGGATAAGCCCGAAATGTTTGCTCTGCACGGCAAAAAGCGGTTTATGGCATCGTATCCCTATCACTTTCCCTGTCCCAGTAATCCGGATACCGTGAAGCAGGTCGTGGAAGATATCAGTGCGGCAGTCAGGAAAAACCCCAAGATCAAAGCCATACGCTTTTTCTGCGATGCCCCGGTGAAAAACTGCGAATGTACTGTATGCGTAAATTCACCGGCAGGCAAGCTGGTGACTGCCGGTGACCGCAGTGAATTTGTCTTTGCCTTTTTCTGCAAATTTGCCAATGAGCTGAAAAAGCGTTATCCGGATATGATTTTCCACTTGCAGACCAAAAGCAGCCACTTCCAGCCGCCCCGCACGGAAAAACTGCCTGCCGATACCTTGATAGCTGTGCTTTCGGGGCACTTCAACGCTCCCGATTATGCGTCGTTGCGGAATCGCTGCCGCCAGTGGGAAAAAGCGGGGGCAAAGGTGGTGCTTTACAGTTACCCCCGGGCTCCGGAAATGAAGACTTTCCCCATTATGAACCCCCACCGTATTGCCGACCACTTCAAAGCAATGCAAGGCTACGCATTTGGGGCAACCATGTCCGAAGGCAGAGCCTATATACCTTACACATTCAGTGCCCTCAATACCTATGTTCACAGTGCTGTGATGTTTGATTCTTCAGCCGATACCGATAAACTTATTGCTGAATTCTGCAATTTGATCGCCCCCACCGCCGCCAATGAGCTGCAAAACTTTTATCGGGCAATGGAAGGACTTTTGGATAACGCTGCGTTCCGGGACGATCCTTTAAGCAACTGCTATTTATCTTTCCGCTTGAAAGAGCCACGGAAGTTGCTGGATAAAGCGGTTGCCAAAGATCCTGCCAACAAGTTTTTGCAGGCTCTCTCCCAAGATTTTGCCGGATTTGAGAAAATCTCGCAAGCAGCCTCCAGCGGCATTGTCAGCGAAGCTGAATACAACGCACTCTTGAAGAAACTCAATGAAAAGCAGCCGCCCATTAAACTCACCGCCGACGGTACCACGCTGGAGTTCAAACCCTTTGCCATCTACCGGGATTTTCAGAATACCAAAGTCAAAATTTCTCAAGCAAATGATAAGTTGAAATTTGAATTTGCCTGTGATGAAAAGAAAATCTCCAAGTTGCGTTTGCGCTGCAAAAACAACCATTCCGGAGCCGTCTGGAACGATGATGCTGTTGAAATATTCCTCGCTCCGGCAGAAAAAACTGTACCCCGCATACATATCGGGGGCAACGCTTTAGGGGTATTTTGCGCATTTTATACCGATAAAAGCAATACTGACCAAAGCTGCGAAACCCTTGCCGTGACCACTGCTGCCAAAAGGGAACGGGGCCGCTGGCTGCTGGAAGTACAGATCCCCATGGAAGAAATCAAAAAACTTTCCGAACAAAACAAATTCAGTTTGGGGCTGTACCGCCACCGCCCCGCCAAACAGCACAAAAGCAAAACTCAAATCAGCGGGGTGCAGAAACCCGCCTCCGGCGGCTTCAGCAGTGCTTCCGGCAGATTTGTTGTAGAATTTTAAGTTGAGAAAATTTGCATTTGCGCTGATGTGGGATTATCTTTCACACAATAAACTGATTATGTAAAACAAAATTTCAGTATTATGGGAAATATCTTTACAAATTTGGGAAAAAGTATTTGCAAAAGTATTGCTTCCTGGCACGATACCTTTATCTTCTGGGGGGAAATAGCCTGTTCTATCGGGCTGATTTTCCGCAATCCAAAAAAGCTCCGCTGGAAAAACTTTTTTTATTATATGGATGTATGCGGTACTCACGCCTTGGGCATCGTGGTATTGATCTGCTTTCTTATGGGGATAACCATCGCTTTTCAGGCGGCGATCCAAATGCGTAAATTCGGTACTGAAATATTCGTTGCCGACCTGACCGGTTTTTCTATGCTCAAAGAGTTCGGCCCCTTAATGGTTGCACTCATCGCTACGGGCAGGGCGGGCAGCAGCTTTGCCGCCGAAATCGGCAGCATGAAAGCCGAAGAAGAGATCAGTGCTTTAACGACTATGGGTATATCGCCGGTGCGTTATCTGGTGGTTCCAAAATTGCTGGCAATGATCATTTCGCTGCCGCTGTTGATTATTTTTGGCGATATTGCCGGGCTGTTGGGCGGTCTTGCTGTAGGGGTGGGATTTCTGGAACTTACTGCTGAAAGTTATATAAGCCGCACTGCCGAAGTATTGACTCCGCTTACTTTTCTTTTGGGGGTGCTTAAAGGAGTATTTTTCGGCGCTATGATCGCTTTAGTGGGCTGCCGGGAGGGTTTCCGCAGTTCGCCGGATTCACAAGGTGTGGGGCGTGCCGCTACCCGGGCAGTGGTAAGGTCGATATTGTTCCTTATTATTTTAGATACCCTGATAACCGTTATTTATTCATTCTGGGGGTATTGAACCATGGTAAAAGATGATCAAACACCCGCATTGGAAATTTGCAATGTATCAGTAGGTTACGGTGAACGCACTGTATTGCATGATTTGAATTTTACCGTAAATGAAGGCGAAATCTTTGCGGTAATGGGCGGTTCCGGCTGCGGCAAATCCACCTTGCTCAAACACATTATCGGCATCCACCCTTTGCAGGCCGGTTCGGTGAAAATATTCGGCAGAGTCATCAGCGGCGATAATGCCTTGAACGAAGAGGAGATCGCCCGGACTTTCGGCGTAACTTATCAGGGCGGAGCATTGCTGGGATCGCTGACGATCAGAGAAAATGTGGCGCTGGTGCTGGAAGAACATACCGATTTATCTGCTGGCGAGATCAACGAAAAAGTCATGGAAAAGCTCTCTTGGGTGAATCTCGATAAATTTGCGGATTTCTACCCGTCGGAAATCTCCGGCGGCATGAAAAAGCGGGCAGGCCTGGCAAGAGCGCTGGCACTGGATCCGCCTTTATTATTTTTTGATGAACCATCTGCCGGACTTGACCCGGTATCGTCAGCTGATCTTGACCGGCTGATAATGAAAATGCGTGACAGTTTCAACCGGACAGTAGTGATCGTAACTCACGAGCTGGACAGTGTTTTTACTATTGCCGACCGGATAATTATGCTGGATAAAAACACCGGTACTATTGCCGCTGAAGGCGATCCGCGGGGTTTGAAAAACAGCAATGATATACCGCAGTGGGTAAGGAATTTTCTCAATCGTGACGGATTAACCTGTAAAATTTAAAAAAGGAATATATATATGCTTAAAACACGCAAATATTTTATAACCGGAGTGTTTGCCGCCGCCGCTATGCTGCTGCTGGTTGTTATGATGTTTTTTCTGGGCTTGGCTGATGAATTTGCCGAACGCATCTATATTGTAACAACTTTTCCGGAATCTGTACAAGGTTTGACCAAAGGGTCGGCAGTCAAGTACAAAGGTGTGACGATCGGTCAGGTGGATAAAATAAGCATATTGCCTGAAGAACGCATTATCCGTGTGGATATGAGCATTGATCCTACAGCTTTTTCTTCGATGACACTTAAAGATTTGGAGCTGTTTTGTCTTAAAGCGCAAAAAAACGGTCTTTGCTGCCGGCTGGACTTTGCCGGTATAACCGGAATGCGTTATATAGAAATGGATTATGTCGAGCAGGATAAAAAGAGAAAAGTCCAAATGCCTGAAATCCGGGAACCGGGAGTATTTTATTTTGCCAGTGTGCCGGGTACTTTCAGTAACATAGTAAATTCAGTGGCTGTTTCGCTGGATAAAATTGCCAGTGTGAATATTAATAAAATTGCCAGCGATTTGGATGATAACCTCAAGGCTCTCAACGATATATTGACCAATCCGGCAATCAAAAACTCCCTCGACCGGCTGGAAAAAATCACCGGCAATGTGGAAAATGTGACCAACAGTTTTGCCGAACACTTTACCGGTGAAGATCTGCGTAAACTTATTGATGGCGTAAATAATAATCTTGACAATATCAGCAAGCTTACCCGGCAGCTCAACGGAAAACTTTCGGCTGTAAATACGGAGGAATTGAACCGGCAGATAATTGAAGTTATATCTGCTGCCAGACTCCTGATCGGCGAATTGCAGAACGACAGTGATGATGCGGTAAGTATTATCCGCAAACTTAACACAGTATTGGGGAATTTGAACGAATTTATTGTTGAGTTGAAAGACGATCCAAGTGCACTTGTCCGGGGCAGAAAAGCCGAACCGGTCAAGTTTGAATGATCAATAAATTTTATGGAGAAAAATGAAAAAGATCCTTATTGCCGGCGGTGCCGGTTATATTGGCAGTGTCTGTACTGAATATATGCTCGACCGGGGCTATGATGTGACAGTTTTAGATGCCCTCATTACCGGCCACCGGCAAGCCGTCGATCCCCGGGTCAGCAATTTTGTGGAACTGGATCTGGCAAATCAGGAGGCGTTGACCGAACTCTTTGTCAAAGAAAAGTTTGATGCTGTAATGCACTTTGCCGCCTTTTCGCTGGTGGCAGAAAGTATGCGTGACCCCGGCAAATATTTCCGCAACAACCTTGCCAACGCCATAAATCTTGCTGAAGCCGCCAAAGCCGGAGGCGTCAAACGGATCGTATTTTCCAGCACCGCCGCCACTTTCGGCGAACCCGAAAGCGTGCCTATTGCCGAAGATGCCGTGCAGAAGCCCATCAACCCCTACGGCGAAAGCAAACTTTGTTTTGAAAAGGTTTTAGCCTGGTACAAAGCCATTTACGATATTGATTACACTGCGTTAAGATATTTCAACGCCGCCGGTGCCAGCAAAAACTATGGCGAAGACCACAAGCCCGAAAGCCACCTGATCCCCATAATCTTGCAAGTGGCTCAAGGCAAGCGGGATAAAATCATGGTTTACGGCGATGATTATGATACCTTTGACGGCAGCTGTATCAGGGATTACATCCATGTTATAGATTTGGCTCAAGCTCACGAAAAGGCTTTGTACGCCCCCTCCAGCGGTCACTACAATTTGGGTACCGGCAACGGCTTGAGCGTTTTTGAGATCATCGAAGCCGCCCGGAAAGTCACCGGTCATGCGATCCCCATGGAAATCGCTCCCCGGCGGCCCGGGGATCCCCCAAAACTCATCGCCGACAGCCGCCGTGCCCGGCAAGAACTCAACTGGCAGCCCCAATATGAAAATGCCGAAGCGATCATTAAGTCAGCATGGGATTGGCTGCAAAAATACCCCAACGGTTATTTGGATAAATAAAGGTTTTTATTATGCAGCAATACAATTTTGACAACGATCAGCCCCGCACTCCCGACGACCCCGCTGCTGTGCTTGCCTGGGAACAGGGCACCAATATCTGGAGCGAAGAACTTTTCCGGAGAATGAACCGCAACGAAGATAAGGTCGACCGCATGCCGCTGCCCGCTTTGCCCGATACTCTTGAAGAGTGGCAGAAAAAGCGTCCGGAAATATTGCAGACTTTCAAAGATGTGATGTATGGCGTTATGCCCCCCGCTCCGGATAAACTGGAATTGCGGAAACTTTCTGAACGCAAAGGCTTGTACGACGGCACCGCCGACCGTTACGAATACCGGGTGATCTGCCGCATGGATAATGGTCGGGAGTTCGACTTTGACATGCTTTTGTATGTGCCGGTTGCCAAACCTGATCCGCCGGTTTTTGTCAAGCTCAATTTCAAAGGCAATCAAGCCGTTGCCGAGGAAGATGATGTATGCATCACCCGTTCAGCAATGACTGTTCCCGGCAGATGGCACTCGTCAGCCCCCTCCGACGGCAAACGGAGTTTCCAAACCGAACACATCAACGCCCGGGAGGCGGTCAAGCGGGGATACGCCGTGGCAACTGCCTGTTACGGCGAAATTTTCCCGGACAATCTGGATGGCTTCCGGAAAAGTATTTTTACGCTGTTTTATGATGAAGAATTTTTACGCAGCGATTGCGAAAGAGCGTTGCAGGAATTGCAAACCAAACCCTTGCGTAATATCAGTGCCATCGGCGGCTGGGCGTGGGGATTGAGCCGTATGGCGGATGCGCTGGAACAACTGGGTTTTAAGGATTTTGCCGTACTGGGCCACTCCCGGCTGGGCAAAGCGGCATTGTGGGCGGGGGCTAATGATGAACGCTTCAAGTTGGTTATTTCCAACAACTCCGGTCATGGCGGCGCCGCACCTTCCCGGCACATATTGGGCGAAACCTTGACCATGCTCTGGTGCATCCGCAGCAACTGGTTCTGCGGCAATATGGCTCGTTATGCCGGGTTGGAAAAGCTTTTGCCCATCGACCAGCACCAGCTTTTGGCACTCATTGCCCCCCGGTCAGTATATGTAGGCAGCTCCAGTCTGGATGTGGTCGCCGATCCAAAAGGCGAATTTATTTCAGCCAAAACCGCCTCCAAAGTCTGGGAGCTTTACGGGCTTGAAGGTTTGGATTCGGACGAAATGCCGGAAGAAAATCAAAGCATCGGCAATGTGGTCGGCTACCATGTAAAAACCGGCAAACACAGCCTGACCGCTTACGATTGGGTACATTACTACAACCACGCCGACAAAATATTCGGCAAACAGCAGTGACTTATACGCCAGAAAGGGCTTAAATCATGCCAGTATCAGCAGCAGAAAAAACATTTTTCAATACCGTGATCGCCGAAAGTTTCAACTATATGCTTGAACGCAGCAAAGGCGGCAGCTACCTTAACACCAAATTCGATGTTATTGATAATATCGATTACACCACCCCCACCGTGCCCGAGCTGGATTTCCGCAGCAATAAAGTCATTTACAGCTGGATCCAGGGGCGGGGTGCTGAATCCCTTGCCGGGCATCTGCGGGCAGGCTTCGGCAAAAAAGCTGCCGTTTTGACTATGCTCAAAAGCGTGGTGGAAAATATGGAAAAAGTCCGCAAAAGCAATCAGGGCAGAATGTTTTTCATGTTTTCCAACGCAGGCGAATTTCTCAACGGAGATTTGAGTGTACGCTCCAATCCCGTGGAGGGCAAAGCCAATTACAGCGATCTGTTTTACAGCAAAGGTCTGGTTGCCGCCGCCGATGTGCTGAATGATAAAGAGCTTTTACTGGAAGCCTTGAGCTACTTCAAACAGACTTTAAAGGCAATATGGAATTTGGAATTTGTTACCGATCAGCAGGCATTTGACCCCAAAAATCCGGTAACTGCCGTACCCGGCAAGATCTTGCAGGGCCCCTTTATGATCGCACTGGGCGGAATAGCCTTTGCCGCCGAGTTGACCAAAGATGAAGAGTTCCTTGATTACGGCAAAAAGTTTATTGAGCGTTTGCTTACTTTGCACACGGTTTATCAAGGCGATAAGGTACAGTTTTTTGAAGCGGTAACGCCGGACAATACACCGTATATTGACAACAACGGTCAGCTTTGCGACCCGGGGCATGCCTTGGAATTTGTGGGGCTTTCCATGAAATTTCTGCTGGTGATGGAAAAGTTCAATCGCAGCTGCGATCAGGAATTTCTGAACAAGTGCCGCCAGATCTACCCGGCATTTTTCGCCTCGCACTACGCTGTGGGCAGACAGCTTCCGGCAGGGGGCATCATAAAATCCTGCGATCTTTTAAGCGGCAAAGTTCTGAACTCCGACATGCCGTGGTGGAGCCTGCCGGAAACTATCCGGGCGGCAACACTGCTGGAAAAATTCTGCAATATGGACAACAGTTCGATCATCAGCGAGTGCACAGAGTCCTTCAAAAATTACTTTGTCAATCCTTCAGCCCACTATTTTGCCTACCAAACCTGCGATAAATCCGGTCAGCCGGTGCGGGTGATTCCTGCCGTACCTGACCTTGACCCGGGCTATCACACCAATTTGAGCTTGATAGATGTATTGAAAAATTCCTGAAAAAAACGGGCTGTGGCAAACAAATTGTCTGTCACAGCCAGGTAATACAGGCAAGATCTTGCTTATATTTTATTTATAAAGTTCGCGGATGTTGGCGATGGACTTTTTGGTGCATTCCACAGTTTCGGGCCCTTCATACTCCAGAACCGCGGAGAGGATGTGTTCCATATCCTTGAATTTTTCCAGCACAGCCGGCAGATCCAGCGAGCCTTCGCCGACGATGCTGTCCACATGTTTGCCGTTGCGTTCCCAGACAAAGTCTTTGAAGTGGATGCCGTACATGCGGTCGCCGAACTCTTCCATCCACTTTACCGGGTTTTCCCGTTCGGTATGGATGCACCAGGCAGTATCCATGCAAAGCCCGATTCGCTTGGAGCATTTGCTGAAAACATATTTGAGAGCGGTGCTGTTGCCCAGCCAGTTATAGCCGCCGTGGTTGTGGATGGCGGTCAAGATGCCGTATTCTTCGGAGAGTTTTTCAACATTCTTTACGGTAAGCTCCCAATCCGTGGGGTCAAACGAAATGCTGACCAGCGGAGCTTTGGCAAATTTGGCAAATTCAAAAAACTTGCGGTTCCACGCTTCGTCATTGCTCCGCATTCCCACTACACCCAGTCCGGCAATGCTTACGCCGTTATCAGCATAATCGCTGACCACCTTTGCCCAGGTATCAGGTTCATCGTAATTCACATGGGCTGCTGACAGATCCACCACGGTACTTTCGCAGTAACGGATGGCTTTGGCACACTCCACATTGTCTTTGATAGTACGGAAAGAGTAACTCTTTACCCCGACAAACTTTTGCAGATCAAACATAGTTCATTCCTTTATTTTACGCTATGTTCCCAACAAGGGTCGGTACTTGAGGAGGGGAAAAAGACCTTTTGAGGAAAGGTCCTTTTTCCCCTCCTCAAACTCCACCCCTTTTTTCCAAACCTTTTACCGGCATTTATCTTTTTGCTCCGCAAAAA
>JAZMZK010000027.1:0-60127 GCA_045585955.1 Victivallaceae bacterium | reverse complement strand
TGCGGAAAATCTTACCTTTTGCGTACCATTTTCAAAAATCATCTGCTCGCCAATGGCATTGCTCCGGAAGAGATCGTGGAAATGGCGTTTGATGAACGGGACAACAAAAAGTTCCGCGATCCCGATCTCTTTTATGAATTTGCCAAAGAGAAACTTGCCCAACAGCCGGATACCATTTTTCTGCTTGATGAGATCCAGCTGCTTGGTGACTTTGAGTCCGTCCTCAACGGTTTGCTTGGAAAGAATGCCGAAATTTACGCTACCGGCAGCAATGCTAAATTCCTTTCCAAAGACATCATAACCGAGTTCCGGGGGCGTGGCGATGAGATCCACATGACTCCGCTGACCTTTGCCGAGTATTTTTCCATTTTCAACGATGATAAAATCAGCCGTTTTCAGGAATATATGCTCTACGGCGGTCTGCCGCTGGTGGCATTGGCAGCTTCTCCGGAAGATAAAATCGCCATTCTTAACGCCCTTTATACCGAAACTTATCTGCGGGATATTGTGGGCAGAAACAAGATCCGGAAAGTTGCGGAACTGGAAAATTTGCTGGACATCCTTGCTTCAACCATCGGCAGTCTGGTCAATCCGGAAAAATTACGCAAAACTTTTCACAGTGTCAAGAATTCCAAAATAAACGCTTCCACTCTTACCAAGTATATTGCGTATCTGGAAGATGCCTATTTGCTTGAAGCTGCCCAGCGTTATGACATCAAGGGTAAAGCATATATCGAAACTCCGCAGAAGTATTATTATTCTGATTTGGGGTTACGCAATGCCCGGTTGAATTTCCGTCAGCTGGAAGAAACTCACAGTATGGAAAACATCATCTACAACGAGCTTCGCCACCGCAAATTCAATGTGGATATCGGGCAAGTTACCGTTAATGAAAAGAACATTGCCGGGACTTACAGCCGCAAACAGCTTGAAGTTGATTTTGTTGCCAATAAAGGTTCAAAACGCTACTACATCCAATCAGCATATATGATTCCGGATGCAGAAAAGCGCCAACAGGAGATCCGGTCACTTTTGAAGATCGATGATTCTTTCAAAAAGATCGTTATCACCTCCCACGCTCCGGCTCCGCTGTATGATGAACACGGCATATTGACTATGAGTATTTACGATTTTCTGTTAAATCCGGACAGTTTGGAATTGTGATGCAGACAAACACAAAACAGCTTCTATCAATGATTTTTCTTGTTCTGGCAACAGGTGTGACTGCGTGGTTTTGCAGCCGCACAATGGATGGAGAACCTTTGCTGTTTTTTATAACATTGTCAATCATTGGAATTATCCACTGTTTTATTGACTGCAAATTACAGAAACGCTTTTTCAATTTGCAGATGTTTGGATTATATTTTGTCTTTTTATTGATAGGTTTTTCGCAAAGCGAACTTGACGGAATGGGCGGGATGCTGTATTATATTGCAGGAGCAGAAGTTGTTGCCATTTGTATAATTTCGGAGATCATTAAATGGATTTACAAAGCGAAAAAGGCAAATTGAAAGAGTATTTTTCAGATAAAAAGAACCGCCGCCAACTCATTATTGCCGGGATCATTGCTGTTTTTATTGCTCTGATACCGACAATTGCCAATATTCCGATAACCTATGCCGAAGCAACAAGTCCGGATGGGAAATATAAACTCGTTGCTCAATATCCGTTGGTGGAGGGATTAAGCTGTTCACTCTCCATAGCAGGTGGCGGCGATCAAAACGGAACATTGTTTCTGAAGTCATCCGATGGAAAAATATTGGCAAAAACTTCTATCGTTATGCAGGAGTTTCAGGCAGAAGCCGTTAAATGGCATAGCGATTGTGTGGAAATGAACCATATCAAATGGTATTATGACGGCAGATTGCCGGACAATATAAAAATCAAAGTGACAGATAAAGGTATTTTTGCCGAACTTAAATGATGGGAAATAATATGTAGGCTTTACAGTATAATTCTGACTTGTCCGATTTATCCGGCTTACTTGCTGCAATGCTGATCGTTTTTGTTGATTTACTTGGTGGCAAGAATTCTCAAATCTTCCCCAAATCTCTCATATTTTTCAGCTGCCATTTGTCAGTGCAGTCCGTCTATGCGGTGTCCGGGAGGCAAAGTGATGGATTTTATTTTTATACCTTTTGTTTTGACTGGTTGGATATGGCTGCTGCTGGTCGCTCCGGTTTATCTGGCAATGACTTTTTACCGCCCCACCTGGACAGATTGGTTTGAATTTGCCGTAATTACAACTTTGTGGCCCTTGAGCATAAATTGTGATTTTGTTCCTTATCTGGCATTGGCAATGATGATTTTGCTGACTCTCTGGAATATTGTGATTTACAAAAAATTGAAAAAACGCTCCCGACCCTGTACTAAAGCGTGGTTGCGGATTTTCATTGTTCCGGCGCTGTTTATTGCAACAGCTCTATTCTGTTTATGGGCAGCGGCTGTTGCCTCCTGTTGAATGTAAATCTGTTGCTTTCTATGAGCTGACTTGGATTGGTTATGGCAGGTTGAGGGGGAATAGCGGACTGTGTGTTTTTTTTATTCAAAAATTGACTTTCTTGAGAAAAGCATTACATTATTTACAGCTTTTTATTATTTCACTGCGGCATTGGGCTGCAACAGAAAATATTGATAGTGGTTTTTCGCTGCCGTCAATGTCTTGAATGGGTATTTTATTCTGAAATAGTGCAGCGGGCTGCAAAACAGTTTTTTTGATCAACAGCCGGCGGCATTTTTTACAGGGAGATTTTTTATGGATAAAATTTTTATTCGCAATTTGACCGTTATGACCGTTATCGGTACCCGGCCGGATGAACGGCTGGCGGTACGCCCCTTGAAACTTAATGTAATTATGGAATGCGATCTTCAGCCTGCCGGTTTGAGCGATGACCTTTTCAAATCGGTAAACTATCAGGCCGTTGCCGAAAAACTTCTTGATCTGGGCAGAAACAACGCTTATTTATTGATCGAAGCCTTTGCCGAAAACAGTGCAACATTGATCCTTGAGGAGTTTGATTTGGTCAAATCCGTTACCGTAACTGTGGATAAACCCCACGCAATCGGTTCAGCAGAAAGTGTGGCAGTTGAAATCACCCGCTGCCGTTGATTTTTATATAAGGATTTCTTAAAATGACAAAAGTGTTTTTAGCCCTGATCGACGGTATGCGCCCCGATGCTCTGGAGGCGATAAATCACCCCTTTTACCGGGAATTGCTTGCCACTTCGGCTTATTCGCTTGAAATGCGTTCGGTCATGCCTTCGGTAACTTTGCCCTGTCACATGTCGCTTTTTCACAGTGTGGCAGCCGACCGGCACGGGATACTTACCAATACCTATGTACCTCAAGTGCGCCCGATCAACGGCATTTGCGAAGTGTTGAAAAACTGCGGCAAACGCAGCGGATTTTTCTATTCGTGGGAGCCGTTGCGGGATCTGGCGCGACCGCTTTCGCTGGCAAGGGCGGACTATATCAGCGGCAAAGATTACACCTTTGCGGTGGCGGATAAGCGGATTACGCAAAGAGTTTTGAACATGATCGCCGAAGATGATATGCCCGACTTCACCTTCTTTTACCAGTGCTGGGCGGATGAAGCCGGGCATAAATACGGCTGGATGAGTCCCGAATATCTGCAATCGGTCAACGACTGTCTGGATAATCTGGAAAAGGTGGTCAAAACTCTGCCGGATGATGTGAAATTGATCGTAACTGCTGACCACGGCGGCCACGACCGCAGTCACGGTACCGAAGCTCCGGAAGATATGACCATTCCGATCTTTATAA
The DNA here is from genome assembly GCA_045585955.1 of Victivallaceae bacterium. Taxonomy (GTDB): domain Bacteria; phylum Verrucomicrobiota; class Lentisphaeria; order Victivallales; family Victivallaceae; genus SIG78. Next base: position 56,343 of record JAZMZK010000027.1, on the reverse strand, counting down.
GATATAACTGCATAACTCCGGAAAGAATAAAAAAGCCTTTGTGCATTATTGATATAGCGCCAACCGTGACCAGCTTTCTGGGCGTTCCAACGGATGGCGACTGGGATGGTTCGGCTATATTGTAACAAAAATCAGCGTTCTGCTGCCGCACTCATGGCGGCGGCAAAGACTTGAATAAAAGGCACTTGTTGTTTTTCGGCAAGTGCCTTTACGCTTTCGTATTCCGGGTAAATTTTTACAATATCCTGCCAGACACATTTTTTTGCGGCGATTTTGCCGAATGTTGTATCAAGTTCCACCATTTCCCGCACCATTACACTGCGTTCTGCCGGGTAACGGCGGATGCCGATGGTGGTGGTGTTGGCAAAAATGGCGTATTCGATTTCAGAAATCTTTTCTGCCGGAGCGATCACCCGCAGGAGGTAGCCGGGACGGTTTTTCTTCATAAAGCACGGCGTGTAGCTTACATCCAAAGCCCCGGCTTCCATGATTTTATCCAGAGCGTTGCCCAGCATTTCTCCGGTGGAGTCGTCGATGTTGCTTTCCAGCACCATCACTTGATCACTGGAGCTTTCCGCATTTTCTATGATCATAGCCCGCAAGATGTTGGCGTGGCCGAAATCCCGTTTGCCTACGCCGATACCCACCGCTTTTATCCGGTAGTTTTCCGGCAGTTTATTGCTGGTTTGCAACGCTGCGGCAATGGCTATACCGGTAGGAGTGACCATTTCTCCATTAGTTGAAGTTGTTTTGAGCGTGATATTGTGCATTTTTGCTATATTCAACACCGCCGGAACCGGAATTGGGAGTTTGCCGTGCTGACAATTCACATAGCCGCTGCCTTCGGCAAGACTCTGTACCACACAATCGGTTATATCAAGGTCGTCGATCAGCACTGCCGCCGCTGCAATATCCACAATGGAATCCACCGCACCGACTTCGTGAAAATGCACCTCATTTACTGCTACTCCGTGCGCCTGTGCTTCGGCTTCGGCTACGATACGGAATATCTTTTCTGCCAGCGCATAAGCCCGTTCACTCATTTGGGCGTGTTTGAGTATATGCAATACATCCGCCAGATTCCGGTGTTCGTGATGATGATGGTGATGATGGTGTTCATCTTCACTATGTTCGTGATGGTGATGGTGTTCGTGATGATGGTGGTCGTGGCAATGCACATCAAAGCTGCACCCGGCTATGCCGTAAGATTCTGATTGGTGGATGTGGCAGTGGAATTCATCATGCATGGGCAAAGTCGCCAGAACTTTTTCCAGCTTTTCTTTGCTCCCGCCCAAATCCAGCAATGCTGCTACACTCATATCTCCGGAGATCCCGGAGGCGCCTTCCAAGTAGAGAGTCTTACCCATAAAACCTTATCCTTTCGCAGATAATGCGTATAAAACTATTGCACCGAACATCAGAAGTGCCGCTGCCGTTTTCCGCAGCCACACCGTTAAACTCTGCTTCTGTTCCAAACCTTCTATGCAAAAATAACTTAAAATTATGCCCAACAGCAGCGAAATAACGCCCCGGCTGGCCTGGATAACATTGCCGAACGCCGCCCCCAGCAAGCCGAAACATACATACAATCCCCACATGGAAAATATCCAGCAAACTCCTTGCGGCAAAGCGCCTTTGACCATCTTCCAACTTACTTTGAATAAAGGCATTACCGCCAGCGCACCGATCAGCAAAACCCCGTAAGTCAAAGTAAAACCTGCCATCCCCCGGCTTATGGGATCGCTGCCGCCAACGAGTTTAACGACCTGCTGGATTCCCAAATCCGATGTGGCGTAGCCCAACAGAGCGGTCAAAAGGTAATTCATACCTTTCCAATCCAGCTTGCCTTTGCTCCAATTCATCAGCATGGCAGCAGCGGCGGCTCCGGCAATGGCACCGTATTGACCAATGGTATAGCGTTCGCCTAAAAAGGTCATGGTCAGAAGCGTCACAGCCAATACTTTCAAGCCCAAAAGCGAGGCTATGCGGCTGGATTCGATGTGTTTCTGGGCGTTGAAAAATCCCCATTGCCCCAGCACAAAACCGCCGTCAGCCAGCAGCACCCAAAGCGCCATTTTGCAGGTGAAAAACTTTTCCGGCATCCAGTAAAACGGTGCCAGAAGCCACGCACTTATGCCGCAGATTATCAAAGATGAGATCATCAGCTGTACGGCGTTGCCCTCTCTGGCAAGGAATCTTCTGCCGCCCAGATAAGAACACGATTGCATGAGTGCGGCAAGAAGTCCGCAAAGGATGCCAGCGGTCAGATTACTCATTTCTGCAAAGCCTCAAAGCGTTGTTCGCTGTCGATTGCGATTATCGGTTCAATGATCCGCTCAAATTCGCCTTCCATAACCGCGGGCAGATCAAAACTGCTGATATTGTAACGGTGATCCGTCACCCGGTTTTGCGGAAAGTTGTAGGTGCGGATGCGTTCGCTGCGGTCGCCGGTACCGACTTGCGAGAGTTTGTCGGCAGCATGTTTGGCAGCTTCTTCAGTTTGTTTGGCTTCCAGCAGTCTTGCGTAGAGAATACGCAAAGCTATCTCTTTGTTGCGATGCTGACTTCTCTCCTGCTGGCTGGCTACCGAAAGACCGGTGGGAATGTGGGTGACCCGCACAGCACTGTCGGTGGTATTCACCCCCTGACCGCCGGGGCCGCTGGAACGGAATACATCGAATTGCAGATCATCGGGTTTGATGTTGATTTCCACGGCTTCGGCTTCGGGCATGATCGCCACGGTCACGGTGGAGGTATGCACTCTTCCGGCGGCTTCGGTCACCGGCACTCTTTGCACGCGGTGGACGCCGCTTTCAAACTTCATGTGCATATAGACATCTTCTCCGGCAAGGGAGAATGATACATTTTTTACGCCGCCAAGTTCGCTGGGGCTTTCTTCCAGCAGCTCAACTTTCCACCCCTTGCTTTCGGCGTAACGCAGGTAAGCCCGGCAGAGTTCTCCGGCAAAAAGAGCGGCTTCGTCGCCGCCGGCGGCGGGGCGTATTTCTACAATAATATTGCGTGAATCGTTTTCGTCGGCAGGCAATAGAGCTTGTTTGATCTTGTTTTCAAGGTGTTCGCACTCGTTTTGCAGTGCTGCCAAGTCAGCTTCCGCCAGCTCCCGGAGTTCGGGATCGCTCTCTTCGGCAAGCATGAGGGTATTATCTTCGGTTTCCTCCAGAGCTTTTTGCCAGCGTGAATAATTTTCAAAAAGACTTTTGAGCTTGCGGTGTTCCTGCGATACACTTTTTAATTCCGCACTTTTCTGATAAATTGCCGGATCGGCAAGCGCCTGTTCCAGCTCCTGGGCACGGGCGTGCAGTTTTTCTACATGCAAAGCTATATCGCCGGGTGTCATCTGAAAATCCTTGAAGGGGTTGAGTAAATAAACAGCGTTTCACAAAAAATCCCGGCACCTCGTTGGAACTGCCGGGATCTCTCCGTAGCAAAACACAAATGCGTTCTGCAATAAATCAAGCTCAGTCGGCTTTTTTGCCGTAACGCTTGTTGAATTTGTCAATACGACCTGCGGTATCGACGAACTTCTGCTTACCGGTGAAGAACGGGTGGCATTTTGCGCAGATACCGACTTTGTATTCGGGACGGGTGGATTTGATTTCCCAGACTTCGCCGCAGGCGCAAACGACCTTGGCGGGTCCGTAATTCGGATGGATATCCTGTTTCATAGTCTTTTCTCCAAATGTTTATATAGTTGAAATTTTATTTGCAATCACATTCTTGTAAGCACTAAATATACAGCCTGTTTTGCGATTTTTCAAGTTTAAAAGCATTTTTTTTTGCAAAACAATCCGTTTGGCGTTATTTTAAAGGCAAACATCAACATAATACGGCAGGTTTTTTATGGAATATATCAAAAATTATCTTTTTACGGGCAACGATTACGATACTCCCGAAAATGTACCGCACGCTTTTATGGATAACTTGCTTTTACGCAGCCGCTGGTATTTTTACTGGAAGAACTTCGGTATTTTTGTGCGTACCGGCAAGTGCGGTCAGGCGGGCAAACTCGATGCCTTTATGCAGACAGAGTTTTCCAACGGCAACACCCGTTTGCTGGAAGCTGTGGGCGGCAAACTGCACTTGCGCAACCTTGATAACATCAATAAACTCAACGGTCAACCCGCAGTTATCGTAGCCAATCACATGAGTTTGCTGGAAACAGCATTGCTCCATTCGGTCATGCGCCCCCGGCTGGATTTTACCTTTGTTATCAAGCGTTCACTTTTTGATGTAAAATACTTTGGCGATATTATGCGGAGCTTGGAGGCTATCGCCGTTGACCGGGTCAACCCCCGGGATGACTTCAAGGCGGTTCTGACCGAAGGTAAAGAGCGTTTGAGCCGGGGCAAAAGCATTGTGCTTTTCCCGCAGGCGACCCGCAGCGAGGCGTTTATTCCTGAAAATTTCAACACCATCGGTATAAAACTTGCCAAATCTGCCGGAGTTCCGGTGTTGCCTTTGGCGCTCAAGACCGATTTCCTGGGCAACGGCAAGCTGATCCGGGATATGGGGCCGGTGCATCGCAAACACGAAGTATATTTTGAGTTCGGCGAACCGGTGATGGTAACAGATTCCGGTAAAGAACTGCACGAAAATATCATAGCATTTATTCAGGACAGGCTGAATAAATGGTACGCTGCTGAAGGCAGAACTCCCGCCAAGGCGTAAGCTTATTTATTTTCTTCCAAAATCTTTTTCCGCTCGGCAAGATAGGCTTTCTGCTGGGCGGAAAATTTTCTTTTGATTTTACATTCGCTTGCCAACTGGGGTTGGCAGGATAGTAAAAGCACCCATTCGTTGACCGAAAAGTCCTGTATGGGAGCAACATTGATAAAATCCGGATGGTATGACAACAACCCAGCCCACTCTGCGGTGCTGAAGTCATTTAACCTTTTGCAGTAGCGTGCCAGTTTCGGGGAATTTTCAATAGCTCGCAGCCAGAGCATTTTACATTTTTCTTCCAAATGAAGGCAGGTAAAGAGGTCGTGGCGTTCCGTTTCGGTAAGGTCGTTCATAGTTGTTCTCCTGAAAATAAAAAAGGCACATTCCTTTGCAGTGTCTGCCCTCACGCCTCGCACAGCGCCAAAGAACCCCACAACATCAGAATGTGCCATGCTCTTTGGCATGGACACTCTGATTTGCCTATGAGGTTCCTTGTAACTGTCAAAATGAAGTGCGAGTTCAGAGGGCAGACATTTACAATCAGTATGTATACGATTTTATTTTACTTGTTTTGAGGTTAAGTTTTTTTCTCCTGGTTTGGCAAATTATAAAAAAACTTTGAATTTTGCTTAATGGGAACATTTGTCGCTGCCGCAGCCGTGATCGCCGCAAGTGTGACCTTCGCCGTGATCGTGGTGGTGATTGCAGAAGAAATTCAACCGTACTTTGAGTTTGCCGGCAAGATAATTTTCCGCCGCAGTGCGTGCATCGCCGGAGGCGCCGCCCACAACTTTGATATTGGCCTCTTTCAAGGCATTGATGGCGCCGCTGCCGATACCGCCGCAAATAAGCACATCGACTTTTTCGTCTGCCAGCAATGCAGCTAATGCTCCATGCCCGGAATCGCCGCATTCTAAAATTTTTTCAGAGGTGATTTCATTATTTTCGGCAGTGTAGATCGCAAATGCCGGGGTGTGTCCGAAGTGCTGAAAAACCTCATTGTTTTCGCAAGTAACTGCAATGATCATTGAATTTTACTCCTGTTGTAAAAACTTGTTTGCAATAAATATAACTTCAAAAGCTGACTTTGCAAGTTTTCATTGCTTGCTTTATGACGGGAAAAGCTGTATATTAATACATCAACTTGTTTTTCAGGAGATTTTTTATGGCTGGCGGTAAAAAATACCAGATAGATATGACCAGCGGCCCGCTGTTCGGCAAGATAGTCCGCTTTTCTCTGCCCCTGATGGCTGCCAATGTTATGCAGCTGTTGTTTCATGCGGTGGGCTTGATCGTGCTGGGGCGGTTTGCCGATGGCAAATCCATTGCAGCGGTGGGGTCCACTTCCGGGCTGACGGTGCTTATTTTGAATATTTTTCTCGGGCTGGCTACCGGGGTGAATGTGCTGGTTGCCCGCTATGTGGGGGCGAAAGACCGCAAAAAAGCCTCTTTGACAGTGCATACAGCTATGGCAACGGCGTTGTTCGGCGGGGCGGCGATGGCGCTGGTGAGCTTGCTGATAGCCCGGCCGATGCTGGGTCTGATGGCTACGCCGGAAAATATCATCAATCAGGCTTCGCTGTATATGTGGATCTATTCTCTGGGAGTTCCGGCAGTAATTATTTACAATTTCGGCAGTGCCATACTCCGGGCGTTGGGCGATACCCGGCGGCCGTTGATTTTTATGGTGATCGCCGGGTTTATCAATATATTTTTGAATTTATTTTTTGTAGTGGTCTGCAAGATGGATGTTGCGGGCGTGGCGCTGGCTGCTATGCTGGGCAGTTGTGTATCTGCCGGATTGGTGATGCGGGCAATGCTGCAAGCCCGCGACAGCAGCCGACTGGTTTGGAAACGGATCAAAATTCATTGGGATATGCTTAAAGAAATGCTCAAGATCGGGCTGCCCGCCGGTATGCAGGGGGCAATGTTCAGTATTTCCAATATCACTATCCAATCGGCAGTCAACAGCTTCGGCTGGCAGGCGATCGCCGGTAATACGGCAGCTTTGAGTTTGGAGGGCATCGTCTATGTGGCGTGTTCATCTTACTACTACACCTCCATAAGTTTTGTGGGGCAAAACCACGGGGCAGGGAAGTTCGACCGGATCAAAAAGAGTGTACTTTACAGTGCGTTATGTACCTTTATTGCCGGAGTTATTTTGGGGTGGGGATGCTTTTTGCTGGGTAATAAATTGCTCGGATTTTACAATCCGGATCCGGAAGTTATCAAATGGGGCATGATCCGGCTGCGGATAATGTTTACCGTTTATTTTCTGTGCGGCTGGATGGATGTGGTCAGCGGTTCGCTGCGCGGTTTGGGGCACTCGGTCAAGCCTATGCTGGTTATTATGCTGGGCGTATGCGGCTTGCGGGTGGCATGGGTCTGGTGGGTGCTGCCGTTGAGCCGTTCTATGGAAACACTTTTTATCTCGTACCCCGTTTCGTGGATGCTGGTTATTATGATCAATGGAGCCATGCTCTGCTGGGTATACCGGAAAATGCTTAAAGAGCAACGGTAAACCTGTACGACTGGTTAGGACAGGTCGGACAGGTCGGACAGGTCGGACAGGTCGGACAGGTCGGACAGGTCGGACAGGTCGGACAGGTCGGTTGCAGGCTTACATCAAACCCTCCCAAATCTTCCCAAAATTCTCAAAATCCCCCAAAATTCTCAAATTTCCTGTTTTTTTTTCTGTTTTTTTACAATTTTAAGCAATAAAAAATTGGCAAAATGCAAATCTCCGTATTACCTTATGGCATGATATGTAATTTATTATATTAATATATAACAAAAACCTTTGCAGAAAAGGGGGTTCTCCATGACCGAATACACAGTAAAAAATAATACAGAAACCAGCTTCGCCGGCAGTAACGCCGGAAAAGTTTTGACTACCACGCTCTGGAATCAAAGCGGCAATATTTATGTTTCGATTAACGGCACACAAACCAATCTGGGGGTGGATTATAACGAATACTGCCCCGTTGGCTATGAAAGTGGTACAACCAGAACACTTACCGGCTGTACCAATACCGCAGATGCATCGGTTATCTACTACTGGATCGAACAGGGATATGCTTTTGATTTCAATGCAACCATCAACGATTATTACCATTTGACTGGCAGCTCTGGTGAATATTATCTCTCCAACACTTCCCCCGGCAGTAATGATACGCTTTCGGTCAGCGAACTGAATAATTTGCTGAACGATGATGAGCTTATGCAAACTATTGCGGCTGCTTATGATAGGGATAGTTCTGCAATTGCTGATTTGACTGCTTCCAAAACAGACCTCGGTAATTTTATTGCAGCTCTTAACTTTTTTTGCGGGGTAAAAAATCATTCCTTCTATGGTGTAGACGCAACCGGTACTTCCTGGTGGTATGATAATGACAATCCTGATAATCACTTGATTTACAAGGCATTGGGTTTTGACAGTTACAGACATATTACAGTAGATTGCGGAAATACAGACTATGACACCCCTTTGATGTATGATGCAAAAACCAATGAATTTACAGAAGTTGGACACTCCATCTTGCAGGAAAATCTTGATTATGGTGAAGTTATCCGGGTTGGGATCCCCGAGCATGATATTTACATGGATGGGTATAAAATTGAGAACGGTATAACCTACTACCATCTGAATTACGGTTGGGGAAAAAGTTATGCTACTGCATGGTACAGCGAAAGTGATCTGAAGAACGGTGGTGCTCCTTTAATGGACTCAACATATGGAATCGAATATGTTGTTATCGACCTTTCTCCGGATATAAATGTGGTGGTTTCCAATGACAGATCCGACTATTACGGCGGTTCTTTTGAGCGTGGTATTGAGCGGGTTAATAATATCCAGACCCAGCGCACCGGCGAGGATGCGGTGGATTTTACCTTTTCCAACGATATCGCCGGAAAAAAGATCGTGGTGGATGAAACTGCGGAAGTCCTTTCGTGGAGCGATGTGAACTTTGATAATATTGTGGTCGATCTTTACAGCGAACTGGCAACGGTGTTTTCATCTTCGACCGACCGCGATTTCAGATCCGGCGGCATGAACTTTGACTTTGTTTCCGGCAGTTTGATCGTTAATAACGATGTTGAGGATATTTACGCTATCAATCTGACCAACAACGAGAAACTTTCTGTTACCCTCAACGACAGCTTTATCTACGGCGGTTACAGCTCCGGCGGCTATGATGCAATCAATTCCACGCTGGATATTACCGGCGGGTACTATTACAATAATTTGAGCTATTTTGCTGTCACCGTTAAAGGCAGTGTGCTCAATGCGGGCAGTGCAGACGATGAAGTCGTGCTGGTCAACAACTCCGCTCTGCTGGGCGATATTGCGCTGGGCGGCGGCAGCAATACTTTGTCGGTGGAAAGCGGCTCGCTCTTTTACGGCGGTTTTTCCGGAAGTGCCCTTACGGTCAATCTTACGATCAACAGCAGTGAAACCGGGGCGATGCTGGTAATGACCAGTACCGGTGAAGCGGCTTTTCTTGCGGCAACGAATAATACGCTCAATTTGAATGTTGACAGCTCAAAGGTTTCAGAAGGCAGTGCTTATGTATTGTATTCCGGCGATATGCTTACGCAGGTCAAGTTCAACTTCTCCGTTGATAATGGCGAAGCTCTCCTGTTGAGTTATAACAACACCGAAACCGGCAACCCGGATTATACTCTGGTTTATGATACAGCAAATAATCAGATCAAGCTTGCTTATGCCGCCAAGCCGGTAGTTATCAGCAATATTGAGGTAAAACCGGTCAAGCCGCTGGATGAGGATGGTTTGACTGCCGGTAATGTGATCGTGACGGCAGATTTTTCCAGCAATGCAACAGAAAAATATTACAGTATCGACGAAGGCAAGACCTGGATCGTTTATCCTGACAGCGGCGCAGTTATCGAAAATAATGCAAGCGTGATATTCAAGGGGGTAAACTCTGCCATGGCAGAAACGACCTCCGAACCGGTCACTGTGGATTGCATTGATAAAACTCCGCCGCCGGATCTGGTCATTACTCCCAGCACTTACAGTTGGACAAATGACAAGGTCGTGATCAGTGCCGGATTCCCTGCCAATGTGGAAATTCCGGCTGACTTTACGAAAATAATGTATTCCGTTGATGGCGGTTTGAACTGGATCGATTATGATAAAAATTCAACAATAATTGAATTTACTGCCAACGGGACCGTATATTTCCGGGCATACGATAAGCGCGATAATTACAGTCAGGCCAGTTACAAGGTTACAAATATTGATAAAGAAAAACCGGTATTCCCCGCAGATGCAATCATCGGCAGCGGTACTGACAAAGCGCAAACTGTGCATGTGGCAATCAATAACGAAGCTGTTACCGACAACAGCAACAGCACGCTGACCTATTATTACAGCACAGACGGTTCTACCTGGAACGAGTACACCGACAGCACAAAATTCGGCGAGAATATCACAGTTTATTTTAAGGTAAAAGATGAAGCCGGTAATGAGTCGGATGTTGTATCTTACGAAATCAAAAATGTGGATAATGTCGGGCCGGATAAGCCGGTCGCAATTGCGGATATAACCGATAAAACCAACGGCAATGTGACCGTAACTGCAACATTTGATCTTACTTGCGGTGATGTAGCAAAAGTCCAATGGTCGACCAATGGCATCGACTGGAATGATTGCGGTGCGGTAAACCCGCAGGAAAGCACTTTTGTCTTTGTGAAAACTGTGGAAAGTAATACCGATTTATATTTCCGCAGCGTGGACGATGTCGGCAATGCTTCTATTGTTGAACACTATATTGTAAGTAATATTGATAAAACCCCGCCTGCGGTGCCGGTTGCTGTGTTGAGTACAGACAAACTGACCAATCAGCCGGTGATCATGGATGTACAGTTCGATATTGCATCCGGCGATGTGGTAAAGAATCAGTATTCGTATACCGGCGAGGATGATGATTGGCATGATTACACCGGCAGCTTGGTATTTAACGAAAACGGCAAAGTATATTTGCGCAGCGTGGACGATGTCGGCAATACTTCGTATGGCGAATACGAAGTAACCAATATCGATAGAACTGCACCGGCAGCACCGGAGATTTTCAGCGATAACGACGGCAGACTTACCGATAAGCCGGTGTCTGTCGGCAGCCAGTTTGCGCCGCGTACTGTGAAAAATATCGAATATTCGGTCGATGGCGAAAATTGGCTGGCTTTTGATCCCGAACAGGCAATCGTTGCCGGAGAGGGCGAAGAGGCAATAACCGAAGTAACCCTGCGCGCCTATGACCTTGCCGGTAATGTTTCCGCAGAAGAAACAGTGGCACTTGATGCCAAGGGGTTGACCGCAGAACTGCCCGATTGGAGCTGGAGCAATGAAGATGCTGTAAAACTGCAATATTCGTATGATAACTATTCCTGGCATGATTATACCGGCGAGATAAAGTTTACCAAAAACGACGAAATATATTTCCGGGCGGTAGACGAAGCCGGTAATATTTCCGGGGTGGTTCATCACAAAGTCGGCAGTATTGATGATGTTGCCGATGACAGAACGATGACCAAGATCTTTATCGACAGCTCCTATACAAAAGAAAACACTTATGGCAAAAGAATTGACGGCATACTGCTGAAATACGGCGAGAATGCGTTCAAATCTATCGCGGAAGCCAAAGGTGCCTATGACTTTACCGATCCGGCTGTCAGCAGCAGCTTGCATGTCGTTGCCGGAAAATTATCAGAAGAAGAAGGAGATTTTGAAAATCTTGATAATATAAAATTGCTTTCGGCAATACAGGTCACACCGGAAGGCAGCTATACCGGTACGGTGTATTCCTACAAGAGCAAAGGTGTTGCTGCCAAAACGATCTCGCTGAACGGCAAAGCGCTCGATCAGCTCTCGCTTGAATGGTTCAAGAATGTATTTTTGATCAATACACGATTGAATGATATCGATGGCGGTAATGCAGAAGTAAAAACTTCCCAGCGTTACAGCAATGGCGGCAAAACGCTGACCCGGCATACATCGCATACAAATTCAGCCAGCGGATTCTTCAAAGCCGAAGACAATGCGGTGGTGCAGGATGTCAGCGGTTATCAGACCGTAGAGATCACAGATTCCCGGGTCGGGGCGCTTATCGGCGGTAAGAAAAAGAGCTCCGAAGATTATAAAAATACCGACAATGGCAAGAAATACACTGAATCTGTAAAAGAATCCAGTTCTGCAACCGGCAGTGTCGAACTGGAAAAAGTTACAGGATACGGCAATATTGAAAATTACAAGAATGTCAATTTGCAGTGGGCAACTGTCAACGGTTTGATCAAAAATAACAAGGTCGATTTCAGCAAGTCCGAAAACTATTCCGAAACTGCAAAGAAATTCACCCGGACGATTACGGTAAAGCAGACTCTTTCCAGCGATGGCAGCTTGAAGGTCAACCACAGCACCATCAACGGCAATATTCAGGGATACGATAAAGTTATTCTGAACAGTTCGCAGGTGGGTAATGTCAGCCGTCTGGCAGAGGATGGCGGCAGCTACCGCAAGCAGAATGACAGCTGGAAGATCAGCAAAGATGCAGAAACCGGCAAAATCACCGGCAAACTTGTGGAAAGCATGACTTACACCAACGGCGGGACATTCTCCATTTCCGGCGAAACAGCCTCGGCGCAAATGGTGGAAAATTTCAGCAAGGTAGCAGTTGGCGGCGGCGCTGCTGTCGGCAATATCAGCAACAATGTACTGCTCAAAGATTTTAAGAGTTATTTGTATATCTGGGATGACAGTGCGCTTTACGGCACTCAGACTGTTTACACGGTAAACACTGCCAATGCCAGGGTAACGATCCTTGAATCGGTGGAAAAACATGCCGCCAACGGCAATTTGACCGTAAGCGACAAATCGCAGACCGGCAATATAAGCGGGTTCAACAAGGTGGTTATTTCCGGAAAAGGAACTGTCGGCAGTATTACTGCTGTAAGTTTGAACAACGGCGGTATCATTTGCGGAACTTACGAAGTCAAATACAAAGATACCAGCAAGAATAAAGAAGATCTGGCGGCATCCGGCAGTATTACCACGGTGGTCACTACCAAATCGGCAGCTTCGGTCAAGGTCGAAGGGTACACCGTAAACGGAGATATCAGCGGTTACAAGAGTGTAACTGTTGTTGATGGAACGGTCAACGGCGATATTGATCTGGGCGATGCTTACACGGCAAAGGATGTGATCAGTTATTCAACCCGCAAGGGGATCGTAACAAAAAACTACAGCGAAACGGTTACTTACACCAACAGCGGTTCGTTGAAACTTACTGAAACCGTTGTCAATGGCGGCATATACGGTTATTCCAAAGTTGTGATGGATGAAGCCTCGACTGACGGCAGCGATATCGTCAACAATACTGCTGTAAAAAGCGAAATCAAATATAACGAAAGCTGGGATTCGCTGGAATGGCTGCGGGATCCCGAAGGTGTTATGTCGCTGGAAGAGTTTATGGCGCAGGCACCGGAGCAGAATGGATTGCTTTTCAAACGCCTTGATCACTCTGCTGCCAACGGCAGTGTGACAATGAAAAATAATTCTGTTGCCGGTAATATCAGCGGTTACAAAACAGTCAAGCTCGAAGGCAATGCCCACGATGATAAAAAAGCGGCATTGACTGTCGGCAGCATCAAAGCTTTGATAACCGGTAACGATACTGTTTGCGGATCTTTCAAGCGTGAAGAAAATATCAAGTATGCCGATAGCGAAGGTAAAAATTACACCCGGACTCTGACGGTTACGGCTGCTCCAGCCAATTCAGTAACGGTGTTCGGTTACGATGTGAACGGCGATATCAGCGGTTACAAAAATGTCAAGCTGACCGATACCAATGTTGCAGGTGTGATTGAACGCGGCAGCGACAGCAAGGAAAAGTCCGTTACTGTTTACACTACCGTAAACGGCAAAGTCAGCAAGACGGTCGATACGGTCATTACCTATAAGCAGAACGGTTCGTTCAGCGCAACAGATACTGTTGCAGCAGTGGGCGGAAATCCTGCTGCGGTCAAAGGTTATAACACGGTTGTACTGGTCAACTCCACGGTGGGCGACATCTGGCAGAGCGATGTGATCAAAGAAGTCAAAAGAGAAATTTTTGACGGCAATAATCAAACTTTGAATGATATTGTGCCGACTCGCAAGCTCACCGGTTCGGTCAAACTTTCCGATGGTTCGGTTGCCGGTAATATAACTAATTACAAGACGGTAACGCTTGAAAACAGTGAAGTCGGCAACCTGATCAATGTCAACAAGTTTACCGTAAGCGGTATGTGGAACAGCGCAGGCGGCTTTACCGGTACGGATGGCAATGATAATGTTACGGTCAATAAGAATTCTGTACTGCGGATCAGCGGCGCAATGGATTTCGGCAAAGGCGATAAGGACAAGATCACGGTCAAAGGTACGCTGGTGTGGGAAAACAATGCTGCAATCAATGGTTTGGAAGCAGTTGCGGGTTCGGGAACGATTGCCGCCGGCAGTGCGTTGTTTAAGGATATAAACAATGCGTTTATCAACAGTTTTGAAGGTACATTGCTGGATCTGGGCAACACCAGTACCGGTTTCCGCGGGGTGGAGTTTGAAACTGCTGATGATGACCAGGCAACCGCTTTTGAATGGGATGGCGCATCTGCATACGAAGGTTGGCTGGGTGCGGGCGACGATATTGATTTTACCGACAGTGTTGACTATATAAAAGTAACCGCCAAAGAACATTCTACACTGATCATCAGCAGTGAAGAATGGGGTTCCGGTACAAACGATAAGATCTGGATCGACGATAAGCCGATGACCGTATCCGCTGCCGGAACGGTGGAATATGAATTGAAAGCCGGCGGTAATTATCTGATCAAGATTGCCCGTGAAGATGATAACTCCATGAGCTATACCATGAGTATTGCATAAATCAAGCCGGAGCAGCCCGGCGCTGGCTGCACTCTTCCGGCGCTGGAGTTCAGGCGGCGGTTTTTGCCGCAGTAAAAAATAAAAATCCGATAAAGGTTGAGTTTTTCAGCCATTATCGGATTTTATTTTTTAGCTCTGTTCCCGATAAAGGTTGACATGGGAGCCTTGGGGAAGAGGGAAAAACCTTTTCAGGAAAGGTTCTTTCCCTCTTCCCCAAACCCCATCACCCTTTTCCAAACCTTTTATTGGCATTTATCTATTTGCGTTGCAAAATAGATAAATGCCCTTTAAGTTTTGAAAAGATTTGATTCAACATCTTTACTGTTCATCAACCAATATTGGGAACAGAGCTTATTTTTTATGAATGGGAATATGATATTTGCTGCAAGCTGTAAAAATATACAACTCTGTTCAAGACAAAAAAAGACCCCGCATAGGTGGGGGGACACTATGCGGGCAAGAACAGACACCTCAATACCCAAGGGGAGGCGGGGAACCTAATTAAGTATAGAGAGTATCGTAGGCTTAATCGTCCGTCCTTGTGTTAGTTAATATAACCCCGTTTGTGATTATTTCAATCTTTTTTTCAAAAAAAATCAATTTTTTTTTAGTTTGCGTGTAAGATTTTGTATTTTGAGCTTATTTTTGCTGAAAAAATTGTGTTCGGTAAGAAAAATCTACCGGGTATTGGCAAAAAAACTTTATTGGGTGTATATTAAAAAACTGTTTTTTTCAGCAAAGGTTGTTGCAAATGGAAGAATTTTTTGATGTTTACAATGCCGATGGTTCATGGCGGGGCCTTTTCCCCCGGAGTGAATGTCATGGTAATCCGGAGTTGATCCACAAATCGGTGCATGTGGTGGTGTTCGACAGTACCTGCCGGAAAATACTTTTGCAAAAGCGTTCAATGTCTAAAGATATTCAGCCGGGCAAGTGGGATACTGCTGTGGGCGGTCATGTGGCAGCAGGCGAAAGTGTGGAAGCTGCCGCCCGACGGGAACTGGCTGAAGAGCTGGGGATAGCAGGTGAACCGGAGTTTTTCTTTAACAGCACCATAAAAAACAATGTGGAAAGCGAACTGGTAACAGTATTTAAATTGGTCAGCAACGGCCCGTTTGATTTTTCAAAGGAAGAGATCGACGAAGTAAAATTTTTTGATCTGGCTGATTTTGCCGATCCAGCCAACCGCCTGCGGGCTGATTTTACACCCAATCTGCAAAAAGAACTTGCCGATATTCTTGAATATATAAGGAAATAAAGCTATGACCCATAAAATTTCATGGAAACGCAACCTTGCCTGTATCTGGATAGGGCAAATACTGGCAATGGCAGGTACTTCGATGGTGATACCGTTCATACCGCTTTTTCTGCGGGAAAAACTGGGTTTTGTGGACGAGGCACAGCGGGCAATGGCGGTTTCGCTCTTCTTTTCGGTAGGGCTGTTGAGTTTCTGTATCTCCAACCCGATATGGGGGGCAGTGGCCGACCGTTACGGCAGAAAACTCATGCTGCTGCGGGCATATTTTGTGACTGCCATAACTTTCCCTGCCATGTATTTTATGCCCAACTGGGGAGCATTGATCGTTATGCGTTTTATATCGTCAGCGTTTTCCGGAACGGTGGCGGCAGCCCAAACACTGGTGGCGGTCACTACGCCGGATGAACATCAGGGCTTTGCGTTGGGGACCCTTTCCACAGCTTTCTGGTCGGGTAATATGTTGGGGATGGTTGCCGGAGGGTTGGTGGTGCATTATTGGGGATATTTTACCGCATTTATGATTTGCGGAGCAATGTTTATGACCGGCGGATTGTTGACGCTCTGCTTTGTTCAGGAAAATTTTGTTCCTCCGGTAAAATCCAGTGTCAAAAAACAGAAAAACTGGAAAATGCTGCTGCCGGGCTTTGATACAAGCGTATGGATCATATTGGGTATAATGTTTGTATTTCCGCTGGTACGCCGTTCCGATGAGCCGTTCCTGGCTCTGTTGGTAGAGCTTATTGGCGGCGTGGAAAAAGCGGCATTGAATACCGGCTGGGTATCGGCACTGGCGGCGGCGGGGGGCATCCTTTCCGGGGTGGTGTTCGGGCATTTGAGCGACCGCTGCAAGCCGGTAGCATTGGCAGTTCCAGCGTTGGCTGCTGCGGGTGGATTTATGCTTTTGCAAGCAGTTTCGCAATCGCTGTATGTGCTGGGGGCAGCCCGTTTTCTGGTATTTTTTGCTGCGGGCGGTTTGGAGCCGATTTTTCTTGCCATGCTTTCGCATACAGTTAAAAAAGAGCAGCGGGGCAGTGCCTTTGGCTGGGGGGCAAGTATCCGCATGTTTGGCGGCATGTTCGGGTCAATCATTGGCGGAACTGTGATCGCGCTGACCGGAACCCGTGGCATTTTTGCCTTTGCCGGAGTGATGATGTTTGCCTTGATCCCGCTGATAATTTGGGCAACCGGAAAAATCCAGAAATGCAAAAAGCAGGATAACTGAAGCTGTTTCTGCTGCTTTACTTTGCCCGGGGGTGAGCTTTCCGGTAGGCTTCTTTCATGCGTTCAGTGCTTACATGGGTGTAAATTTGGGTCGTGCTCAAATCGGCATGTCCCAGCATTTCCTGAACACTGCGTAAATCGGCTCCCGCATCCAGCAAATGCGTTGCAAAACTGTGACGGAGCTTGTGGGGGGTAAGATCCGGCGGCAGACCGGCAACTTCCAGATACGCTTTCAGATTCCGCTGAAAACTGCGGGCATTCAGCCTGCCGCAGTTGCGGTTGATAAATACCGGCGAGGTGGGTGTTTCCATTGGAGAACGCAATCTGCGCTGTTGTAAATAGCTGCGTAATGCGGTACGGGCAGGGCGCCCCAGGGCACAAAGCCGTTCCTTTTTGCCTTTGCCGTGCACCAGAACCGAACCGCCTAAAATATCCACATCCTTAAAGTTCAGCCCCACCGCTTCGCCGATACGCAATCCACCGGAGTAAATAACTTCGATCAACGCTTTATCCCGGGCAAGAATAAAGGCGGCTATTTCTTCATTTTTAGCCAAACCTCTGGCAAGCTGATCCCGCCAATAGGGTTCTACGGCGTTGATCAATCTTTCAATAGCGCCCAGACTCATAACCTGCGGCAGTTTGCGTTCTCTGCCCATGGCGGGCAGCCGCATGAAAGGATTGGATTTTACCACGCCTTCCAGCAGCAGAAATTTATAAAAACTCCGCATACTGGCAAGTTTGCGGGATATGGAGTTTTTGGAAAGCGAAAGCTTGTGCAGTTCCTGTAAATAACTGCGACCATCGTCCCGGTCGAACCTTCCCCAGTCATCAAAATTTTCGTCGCCGTTGGCAAGCATGGCAATAAACTGCTGAATATCCAGCCGATAGCCATCTATGGTGTGATTGCTGGCTTGCTTTTCCACTGAAAGATATTTGATGAACCGTTCCAACTGCGACATGGCAACAACCTTTTACTGTCAGCTGAAAAATATTACTTTCAAACCCAGCATTACCAGCACCCCGCCGCCCAGATACGGACAGTGTTTGCCCAGCAGTTTTCCTGACCAGCGCCCGGCAAGACAGCCTGCCGCTGAAATCAACGCCGTAACCACGCCGATAATGATTATATCCGCAATAATACTGGTGCGGTGCAGACAGCGGAAGCTCACCCCCACCAGCAGCGCATCAATACTTGTGGCAATCGCCAGAACAAACAGTTTTTGCAGCGAAAATGATTTTTTGCCGTCATCACTATCATCGGCTTTATCAAAAAACATTTTGCCGCCAATGAGTATGAGCAATACTCCGGCAACGATGCTGCCGTAGTTGTAGACAAGGTGTTCAGCAAAACTGCTGCCGATAAAACCGATCAAGGGCATAAGAAACTGGAAAAATCCGAAAAATCCTGCTGTAATAGCGATTTTTCTCCAATCAAAGCTCTTTCGCCCGGCAGCACCCAATGCTACCGAGGCAGCCAAGGCATCCATCGCCAGCGCCACCCCGATAAAAACTGCTTCGGTAATAATAGCTATATTCACAATTTACCATCCCCGGTCTTTAAGAAATCTGCGGCAAAGTTCTGTCCATGAAGCAACTTCGGAAAATCTGCCTTCATAGACCGGCCGATCGCCAGTCCCCAAGCCATGCCCGCCTTGGGGATAGAGATGCAACTCTGCATCGATATTGAGTTTTTTCAACGCCAGAGCGTAATCGATACTGTTTTTTACCGGCACAACGGTATCTTTCATAGTGTGCCAGAGAAATGCCGGGGGTGTATTGCTGCGCACCGCATCCGGCCAGCTGAATTTGATGTATTCATCCTCCGAGCAGTCGCCCAGCAGGTTTTGGAAACTGCCTGCGTGGATATTTTCCGGGCGGCAGCTCAATACTGAATAACAGAAAATCGACGCATCCGGCCGGGCATCCGGACTGTCCGGCATATTGGAAACCATCCCCGCCAAATGTCCGCCGGCGGAAAATCCCATTACTGCGATCTTGTCGGGCTTGACTCCCAATTCAGCGGCATGATCCCGGGTGTAACGCACAGCATTGCAGGCATCTTCCAGCTGAACAGGGAAACGCACCGGTGCGACCCGGTACATACACACCGCCGCATGAAAACCCAGCTCCACAAATCTCTTTGCCGCCGGAATACCTTCATCGGGAGCCAGAAATCTGTACCCGCCGCCGGGAAACACGATCACTATCCCCCGCGTGCCGCCTTCCGGATGCAGAAAATACTCGATCGTGCAAGTTTGATTTTCAATAGTTTCCCCCAGTTGGATCTTCATAACTTACCAGCCCCGGTCTTTGAGAAAACGGGCACAAAGCATGGGCCACGATTTTACTTCGTTATATTTACCCTCATGCCCGGGGCGGTCGCCCAGCCCCAAACCGTGAGGCCCATGGGGGTAGATGTGCAATTCCACATCGATATCAAGCTCTTTGAGCTTGAGTGCATAATTGATGCTGTTTGCCACCGGTACGCCGGTATCAGGTAGAGTATGCCAGAGAAATGCGGGAGGGGTATTTTTGTGGGCTTGTTTTGTCCAGTCAAACTCCGCATATTCTTCAGCCGGTAAATCATTGCCGAACAAATTGTGGTAGCTCCCGATATTGCAGATAGCCGGATCGCTGCTCAAAACCGGATAGCAGAGGATCGACGCATCCGGTCGGGCTTCCGCACTCCCGGGCATATTGGAAACCATCCCTGCCAAATGACCGCCCGCAGAAAAACCCAACACCGCTATATTGTTGGGTTTTACCCCCAATTCTTCAGCATGTTCCCGGGTGTATTTTACTGCATTGCGGGCATCTTCCAGCGGCACCGGATAGGTTACCGGATTAGTCCGGTACATGCAAACTGCGGCATGAAACCCCAGCTCCACAAATTTTTCCGCAACCGGGATCGCTTCGTGGGGAGCTAAATGGTGATAAGCTCCGCCGGGAAACACGATGACCATGCCCCGTTCGCCGCCTTCCGGATGCAGAAAATACTCAATGGTACAGGTTTGTTCCTGAATAACTTCGCCCAGTTGTATTTTCATAAAATCAATCTTTCAACAAAGGTTTTGCCGCTTCCAGCCACGCATCGGCGATCAAACGGTGACCTGCCGGAGTGGGGTGCACGCCATCCCACAGCCAATAGCTGTTGTTGCCGTTGCGTTTTGCAGCTGCATTCAGCTTTTCCTGCAAAGGCAGAAATACTGCATCGAATTCTTCGGCGATTTTTTTGGCGATCGCCGCCCGGATCTTTACTTCGGGCAGGAATTCATCGGTTACCACATCGCTGGGCAGGGCAAAGGGTTCCATGATGATCAGTTTTACTTCCGGCAAAACCTTTTTTGTCCACTCCAGCAGCATGCGGTAAACCTGTTCAAAACGGTCGCTTTCCACGCCGTTTTTATTGGCTTCGTGCCACACATCGTTTACGCCGATAAGTATGGAAATAATATCCGGAGAAAAGTTCAATGCATCGATCTTCCACCGGGCGTAAAGATCCACCACCCGGTTGCCGGAAACACCTTTGTTGATACAACGGTACATATCTTCGGCATGATCATAGAGCAGTTGGGCGCTGATCAAATTAGGGTATCCGTAACCCAAGTGGGCGGGCATATTGGGCGCAGACTCCCGGATGCGTTGGCAATCGGTAATGCTGTCGCCTTGGAAAAGAATGGTTTTCATTTTTTTAACCTTTATTACTTGCGTTTCATGTGGGGGAACAAGATCACATCGCGGATGCTGTCGGCACCGGTGAGCAGGATCACCAAGCGGTCGATACCCACACCCATACCGCCAGCCGGGGGCATACCGTATTCCAGAGCGGTCAGGAAGTCTTCGTCGATCTTATCTGCCATAAGTTCGCCGGAAGCCTTGTCCCGTTCAAACTGTTCGGTAAAGCGTTTGCGCTGCTCGATGGGGTCGTTGAGTTCGGTGTAAGCCGGAGCGATCTCCTGACCGTTGATTTCCAACTCAAAAACATCCACTAAATTGGCGTCATCTTTGCAAGCGCGTGCCAGCGGCAGCAGCACCGAGGGCATCCGCATAACAAAGGTGGGCTGAATGAGGGTGTGTTCAATAAGTTTTTCGTAAACTTCGTTGGTCACTTCAAAGTCCGGTGTGGTGTTATCCACATCCAGACCCAGCTTTTGAGCTCGTGCCACCCGTTCTTCGTAAGTGATGTCGAACCAGTCAGCGCCGCCCTTTTCACGCACCAGATCGTGATAAGTCACCCGTCGCCACGGCTTGCCCAGATCAATGATCTTACCGGCACCGTTGTCGATGGTCAGCGTGCCGCAGACCTTCATGGCAACAGTTTTGATCATGGATTCGATAAGTTCCATCATAGTTTCGCAGTTGCCGTAAGCCTGATAGAGTTCCAGCATGGTGAATTCCGGGCTGTGGCGGCGGTCGATACCTTCGTTACGGAAGTTGCGGTTCATTTCAAAGACCCGTTCAAAACCGCCCACCAGCAGACGCTTCAAATAGAGTTCCGGAGCAATACGCATGTACATATCGGTACTCAACGCTTCGTAGTAAGTCTTGAAGGGCTTGGCACTGGCACCGCCGGGGATGGGCTGCATCATGGGGGTTTCCACTTCCACAAAGTCCCGTTCACTCAAGAAGTTGCGGACTTCACGCAAGATGGCGAACCGTTTGCGGAATACTTCCATACTCTCGGGATTGGTCATCAAATCCAGATAACGCTGGCGGTAACGCTGTTCCACATTGGTCAAGCCGTGGAATTTTTCCGGCAGAGTCCGCAGGCTTTTGCAGAGGAGCTTGAACTCTTTGACCTTAATGGTAAGTTCGCCGGTGCGGGTGGTAAAGAGATTGCCCTTTACGCCGATAATATCGCCGATATCCATTTTTTTGAACAAGGCAAAGGCTTCGTCGCCCAGATCATTTTTGCCCACAAAGAGCTGCATTCTGCCGGAGCTGTCCTGAATATTGGCAAAAATGCTTTTGCCCATCAGGCGCATTGCCATGATACGACCGGCGGCGCAGGCGGGCTGTTCAACTTCGGGAGCGGCTTCGGCATCGAATTTTTCCCGCAGGGCGGCACATTTCTCGGCACCGTCAAAGCGTTCGCCCCAGGGGTTGATGTTCATTGCTTCCAGCTCCCGGACTTTGAGAGTACGCTGGGCAACGATCTTGTTGTCGTTTTCAATAGTGTTGATTTCCTGATTTTCCATTTCAGGAGTTTGCGGCTGTTCGCTCATTGCATTGTTCCTTTCAACAAAAAAATATGTATTTATATGTAAAAATTTTTAATTTAACAAGAATATTGACATTTGTTAATATAACACTAATTGGCAAAACTTGCAATTTCAGAAAATGGGTATATAGTAATAAAGCTGAATTTTTTGGGCAATAATCCCTGGCGATCAGCAAATCGGTTGAAAAATCAAAGCGGATCGTCGGCTTTTTTTGTGCCGAAAAGGGCAGCTGACACGGGTTTGCAATACCTTGACGGGCGTTTCTGGCATGTTGCGGGATGGACTTTTCTGCAATTTCAGATGTTTGCCGGGTGTTGTAACGATACATTATTAATCATTATTAAGGAGGTCATGTAAAATGATCCAAAAGTTGTTTGGTGCCGCAGTTGCGGCATTGGTGCTGGCTCCGGCAGCCGGTGCGGCGGAAGTCTGCGATAAGGCTGTCTGCAAGCTGCAGACCCTCTGGCTGGTCGCCCCTATTGCTTCGGTGTTGGCATTGATCGTGGCAGTTGTCTTCTACAAGAAGATGATGTCTGCCAATGAAGGCAGTGACAAGATGAAAGAGATCGCAGGTTATGTCCGTGAAGGTGCAATGGCATATCTCTTCCGTCAGTACAAGATCGTGGGCTGGGTGTTTGCAGTGCTGTTTGTGCTGTTTGCCGTGCTGGCTTATTTCGGCTTGCAGAACCCCTTTGTGCCGGTGGCATTCCTGACCGGCGGTTTCTTCAGCGGTCTTTGCGGTTATATCGGTATGCGTACTGCTACTGCTGCCAGCAACCGTACCGCTCAGGCTGCCAGCGAAGGCTTGAACCGCGGTTTGCAGGTGGCTTTCCGCTCCGGTGCCGTTATGGGTCTGGTGGTGGTCGGTCTTGGTTTGTTGGATATCTGCCTGTGGTATGTGATCCTTGACAAAGTGGTCTTTACTGCTGCAAATATGGCAAGCGGCTTGGAACTCTTGGGCTTGGAACTGGTCAAAGCCGGTTGCACTGTCCCTGAAAAATATGTTGCTATTACTACTACCATGCTTACCTTTGGTATGGGTGCCTCCACCCAGGCCTTGTTTGCCCGTGTGGGCGGCGGTATCTACACCAAGGCCGCTGATGTCGGTGCTGACTTGGTGGGTAAAGTCGAAGCCGGTATCCCGGAAGACGACCCCCGCAACCCTGCTACCATTGCTGACAACGTGGGCGACAATGTCGGTGACGTTGCCGGTATGGGTGCAGACTTGTACGAAAGCTATTGCGGTTCTATTCTGGCAACCGCCAGTTTGGGTGCTGCGGTGGCAGTCGGTGCTGCTCAGTGGGATCTGGCAAGTGCACTCAAACTTATCCTTGCGCCCATGATCGTCGGCGGTTTGGGTACGATTTTCTCCATCTTCGGTATGCTTATGGTTCGCTGTAAGGAAGGTGCCAGCCAGAAGAATCTGCTGAACAGCCTTCTCACCGGTACTCTCGGCAGCAGCATCCTTATTCTTTTGGCTTTGATCGTAATGGTCAAACTCAACTTCATTACCTGGGGCTTGTTCGGCTCGGTGGTTGCCGGTCTGCTCTGCGGTGTTATCATCGGTCAGGCTACTGAATACTACACCTCCGACGAATACAAACCCACCAAGGGTATTGCTTCGCAGGCCGTTATGGGCCCGGCTACTACCATCATCGACGGTTTGGCTACTGGTATGTACTCCACTGGTATACCGGTGATCACGGTCTGTATTGCTATTTTGTGTGCCTTTGGTTTCGCCGGTGGTTTCGGCAATTTCTCCATGGGTCTTTACGGTATCGGTTTTGCGGCTGTGGGTATGCTCTCAACTCTGGGCATCACTCTGGCTACTGACGCCTACGGTCCGATTGCCGACAACGCCGGTGGTAACGCCGAAATGTCCGGTATGCCCCACGAAGTGCGTGAACGCACCGACGCTCTGGATAGCTTGGGCAACACCACTGCTGCCACCGGTAAAGGCTTTGCCATCGGTTCGGCAGCTCTGACCGCCATGGCTCTGTTGGCTGCTTACCTCGAAGAAGCCAAACTGGTGCTGATGAAGGGTGTGGATATGACCAGCGCTGCCGGTAAAGAACTGGCTGCCAAGATCAAAGACATCCCCGGCATGGTTGATTACTTTACTCTGCATTTGATGAACCCCTATTTGATCTGCGGTCTGTTCGTAGGCGGTATGATGGCATTCATCTTCTGCGCTATGACCATGAAGGCTGTGGGCCGTGCTGCCGGCAGCATGGTCGAAGAAGTCCGCCGCCAATTCCGGGAAATCCCCGGCATCATGGAAGGCAACGCCAAACCTGACTACGCCCGCTGCGTGGAAATTTCCACCGCCGGTGCCCAGAAAGAAATGATCGTGCCTTCTTTGCTGGCGATCATCGTGCCGGTCATCACCGGTCTGGTGCTGGGTGTAGCTGGTGTTATCGGTCTTTTGGCTGGCGGTCTGGTGGCTGGTTTCATGCTGGCAACCTTGCTGAACAACGCCGGTGGTGCCTGGGACAACGCCAAGAAATACATCGAAAAGGGTGCTCATGGCGGCAAGAAACTTGCTGACGGCAGCAAGAACCCGGTTCACGGTGCTGCCGTTATCGGCGATACCGTCGGCGACCCCTGTAAAGATACTTCCGGTCCCAGCTTGAACATTCTGATCAAACTTATGAGTATGGTCAGCGTGGTCTTTGCTCCGGTAGTTATCAAGTTTGCTCCGGTCATCCAGAGCTGGCTTGGTCTGGGTCAGCTGTAAGCTGAAGCTTTCAAAAAGCATCGTAAAGGCTGCTGCAAATTTTTTGCAGCAGCCTTTTTTGCAATATAAAAAAAGCGTGTTATTGTAAATGCACAAGGCTCTGTTCCCAATACGGGTAGGTCAATAAAAAGTTATATGATCAACTTTTGTATTGGAACTTTTTTAAACTTGAATGGCATTTATCTATTTGCAGAGCAAATAGATAAATGCCGGGAAAAGGTTTTCCGCCTTCGCCAAGGCTACGGCGGACAGGGGAAAAAATGGGTGGAGTTCCGCCTTCGCCAAGGCTATGGCGGGACAAGTTGAGTCAGGGAAAAAGGACCGATCCAGCAAAAGGTCTTTTCCCCCTCCTCAAGTACCGACCCTTATTGGGTACAGAGCTATGCACAAAGGAGAATATTGCAGTGAAGAATATGCTTTTCAAATTGATCGTGGTCGGTCGGATCAAAGATGCTCATTATCAAGCCAAGATCAACGAATTTTTACAACGGCTCAACGCTTTCGGCAAAGTCGAAACCGTGGAATTGCGGGACGATACTGTGGAAAAAGAATCCACTTCCATCCTTAAAGCTCTGGAAAACGAGCGGGGCTGGGTGGTGATTTTAGATGAGCGGGGCGAAAATATCACCTCGGTTGAATTTGCCGAAAAACTCAACGCCTGCGACCGGAAGATAGTGCTGGTCATTGGCGGAGCTTTCGGCTTTACCGACGAAGTCCGCAAAAGGGCAGACTACCTTTTGGCGTTGAGCAAATTTACCGTAACGCACGAAATGGCAAGGTTTTTTCTTGTGGAACAGCTCTACCGGGCATGTACCATAATCGCCGGAAAAAAGTATCACCATTGATTCAGTTTGCCGGGGAGATTTTTTCAAACACATATTTGGTTATGTTTTCTCCCCATATTGGTTGATATGATATAGCCGCCAACCGTAACGAGGGCGGTCAGCCCCCGTTTTCGGCAAGCGGGCTTTGCGGCCTACGCTGTGTATGTTGTTGGCAAACGCCATCAACAGTTTTTGCAACAGCCCGTTTTTTTATCTTCTCAAGAACCGATTTTTATCTGGCACATAGCCTTAAAGATAAAATTCCGGCAGCATAAATGGTATATAATCAAATTCAGCCCCGTTCCACCGCCGTGGGTACAAATTGCCGAGGGGGTGAGTTATTAACATTTCAAGCGTATTGCCGGAACTTTTCAAGAGCTTTTCCGGCAGGGCAAAGTTGCCGTACTGCCAGAGTTTGAGCGGCAGAGTTACGCCATTGAGTTTAAGCTCAATGGTTCCATGATTTGCCGTACAGCCCAAGATGTTTTTGGCAAGTTCTTCTGTTGGCAGATCAAATTTTGTATGCAGTTTAAGTGTGCCGCCAAACTGACTCACCCCCTGCAAGCCCAGATCACCCGCATGGAAAGTTTCCGGCAAAGCGGTCAATTCGCCATTTTCATTCAAGGCAAAAGAACCAGCCAGCGGCACGATCTCCAAGAGGTGCATCAAGCCGGTAAAGTGGCGGCAAATACCGTAACGCTCACCATACCATTTAGATACAGGGATATTTACGGTGAAAATATTTTCTCCGCTATGACAGAACTCTGCAATGTAAACAGCTCGATTGCTTTCGTCAAAAACTTTTTCCGGCACCGCCGCTTGAGTGACAACTTTACCGTTTACCACGAGTTCTGAAAAGTTTTCGCTGTCAAACCGCAAACGCAGATCATCCGGCACAAAATTTCCGGCAATGACAAATTTTCCCCGCAAAGTGATCGTGGGCATCTTGTCCGGATCCAGCATAAAGGGGCAGTAGCCATCGGAAGGTATGGCAATAAACTCTCCATCGCACTTGATTTCCAAACTCGGCCGCATGGTGTTGAGTGGTTTTTCGCTGTAAGACCACTCTAAAGGCAAGGTGTAAGATTTTTTCAGCGGCTGCCAAACCGCCTGATCAAATGTCGGCAACTCATTTACCGGCAAGGTTTTATCGGCAATAAAAAGCAGCGATTGACCTTCCTGCAAAATAAATTTTCCATCGGTTGGCAGCTGGTGATATTCGCCGTAACCGGGGTCAAGCACCGCATTGAAGCCCAGCTGACTTTTCAGCGTAAGAGCTTTATCGCCAGAGGTTGCATTGTAGACCCACAAGCCGAACCAATCTTTATCCTGCCGCAAAAGCGTTATAACATCTTCCGAACCGCTGCCGCTTACGGTGTAAAGTTCCGGCGTAAGCAAATTCAGCAAAGTTTGCAGCTGCTGCGGAAAATCTTTGCAAGTATCATCCAGCTGGTGAGTTATGATTTTGCTTAAATCCACATCCTTATTATTGCCCGCACTGTGAACCAGCTTTTGCGGGCGGTCGCCAATGGCAATGACCTTGCCGCCGGATTTTACAAATTCGGCAAGTTTTTCCGCCACCGAGCTTTCAATGGTTATTGATTGGGGGATAATGATAACTTTGAATTGGCTGTTGGGCAAATTTATAACGCCATCGGCAACTTTGCCCTTGATCAAAACTTCCTCAAAAAGCAGTTCAAACTCCCGGTGACTTCTGACCAATGCTTCCAAAGTTGCCAAGGTTGCGGGGGCACTGTCGCCGCCGGGGGCGAAGGGGGTTTTTTCGTTACGCATGGAGGTATCAAACGCTATATCACTGGCAGCAAACTTGCCGGAAACAGCATTAAGTACGGCAATATCAGCAGCTTGCCAGCCCCGGCAGTTGAAGTAGCTGGAGCGTTCAATATAGTCTGATAAATGGCGGTAATATTTCCAGTACGGCATGGCAGTTTCCGCACAGCAGGCATATTTCCGGAAATCCCGCAAGGAGAACGCCACACCTGAATTTATCAAATTAAGCCCCATGGAAAAGTAGTAGTCAAAACACCATCTTTGCAGGCTTAATGGCGAGTTGAAACCACAGATCATGGAACACTCCACCAAAGCCCGTTTTGTGCCGTTGTAGCGTGCCGTAGAGCAGGGGTGCTTGGTGGAAAATATGTAGTTGCGAGCCCACCCGGCAGCTCCGGCTCCCATGGTTATATTGTCTGTATAACAGTTCGCCAGCTGCAAATAATCGGTGCCCGGCACTTGCAGATACTGCTGCTGAAAGTGCAAGTCGCCGGTAGAATTTATCATCAAACGCTGGCAGGATGGTTCTTCCGGCCAGCCGTGCCCGGTGAGCAGCAAATTATTTTCGCTGCACCAGTCGCCCAGCTGTTTGGCAAAGGCTTCGGCAAAACGGTTGCCTGCAAGCAGCCAGAAATCGTAGCGGAACTGTCCGGCATTCTCCGGCTGCCGGAACAACTTCCAGTAGTGCGATCGGCAATCATAGCCGTATTTTTGCTGAAAAGCCTCTTCCAGATCCCAAGTCCACGGCACGGTA
This sequence comes from Victivallaceae bacterium, assembly GCA_045585955.1. Lineage (GTDB taxonomy): Bacteria > Verrucomicrobiota > Lentisphaeria > Victivallales > Victivallaceae > SIG78. Next base: position 27,913 of record JAZMZK010000027.1, on the reverse strand, counting down.
TTGGTTTTGTCCAAAGCACTCATAGTGGGTTCATCAAAGAAAAAACCTTTGATTATTGAGCCGAAATATTGCTTGAATCGTTTACGATACTCTTCGTGTATATAATTCATCCAGCACTTGACCGCCGCCGGGTTGAGCGTATCGAGTGTGCCGATCTGGTTCCAGGTGCTTTCGGTGCCGATGTTGTGGAAAAATACGCTTTCAATAAGTTTGATTTCCAGAATCACCACCGTTGCGGGCTGGAGAGTTTTGTTGACAAATATTTCGCCGGGAGCAAGTTCCTGCGGCTCAGGATTTTTATCGTAAAATACGCCGCACCAGCGAACCATATCCCCGGCAGGCAGTTGGATTTTTTCTCCGGGAGCAAGGATTTTTTCAGTATTTGTCAAACTCCGCATCCGGTATTCGGGATAATCCCGTGGGAGCATACCGCCAGCCGAACCGCTGGGCCACGAAAGTTCGTCATAGATCCAGAACGCCATCTTGCGTTTGGCAAATTCTCTGATCATAAAACCTACACATTCAAACCACTCTTCCGAAAGAAAATCCGGCTTTTCCAAACCGTAGTTGGCATAGAGAAAAACTTCTTTGATGTTGCGAAGCGAAAATTCATCCAGCTGCCGGATGATTTCGCTGCGGGTAAGAGTGCCGGTAAGCACCCACCAGGGCACCGGACCGTAATAACTTTGCTGATCGCTCTGAAAAATCATTTTTTTGCTCCCGGGCATATATCATTGATTATACATTCATTACATTGAGGACGGCGGGCGATGCAAATTTGTCTGCCGTGAGTTATCAAAAGATGGGAAAAGTTGCTCCAAAGCTCCGGCGGCAGGCGTTTGCAGACGGTATCTTCGATTTTTTCCGGCGAATCCGTTGCCTTTGCCACCTTCAAAAGCCGGGTCAAACGCTGGACATGGGTATCCACCGGAAATCCGGGGATGTTGAATGCGTTGCCCAGAACTACATTGGCGCTTTTTCTGCCCACGCCGGGCAAGCTGGTCAAATCAGCCATATTCTGCGGCACTTCGCCATTGAAATCGTTGACCAGTTTAATGGAGAGCTTGACGATATTTTCCGCCTTGTTCCGCCATAAACCCAGCGATTGTATGATGGAACCGACCTTTTCCACCGGCGCCTGACTCATGGCGTGAGGTGTAGGGTAAAGGGCAAAAAGTTCGGGCGTAACCATGTTGACCCGGTCATCTTTGCACTGGGCGGAAAGCAGCACAGCTATCAGCAGCTGAAAAGCGTTATCGTGCAAAAGCGGACACCCCAATTCGCCGTAGTGTTCAAACAAACGGTCGTGGATGCTCCGCAGAAAGCGGGCCTTTTTATCGTTGAGCATAGTTTATATCTCCGGAGTATGAATAAGTACGCTAATAAGATAACTCCGGAGAGAAAAAAAGCAAATTTTTACCAGCAATGCAAAGCAAAAAAAAGCTCTGCAATTTCTTGCAGAGCTTTTTGATTCAGAGCCAAACTCTATTACGCATCGAAGGCGTGACCGGCGGAGCCGAGAACTTCCTTGTTCTTGCGGATGTAGAGAGCCTTCAAGGAATCACGGGCGGGACCGAGATACTTGCGGGGGTCGAATTCTTCGGGCTTGTCGTTGAAGACCTTGCGGATGGCAGCGGTCATAGCCAGACGGCCGTCGGAGTCGATGTTGATTTTGCAGACAGCACTCTTGGCAGCTTCGCGGAGCTGATCTTCGCCGATACCGATGGCATCCTTGAGTTTGCCGCCGTTTTCGTTGATGATCTTAACCAGATCCTGCGGAACGCTGGAAGAACCGTGCAGCACGATGGGGAAACCGGGGATACGCTTTTCGATTTCAGCAAGGATATCCAAACGGATTTTGGGATCGTCGCCGGGCTTGAATTTGTAAGCACCGTGAGAAGTACCGATAGCAATGGCAAGAGAGTCAACGCCGGTAGCCTTGACGAAGGCTTCCACTTCATCGGGTTTGGTGTAGGTGTGCTTTTCGGCCTTGACATCGTCTTCGATACCGGCGAGAACACCCAGTTCGCCTTCCACGGTCACATCGTGAGCGTGAGCATATTCCACGACCTTCTTGGTCACGGCAATGTTTTCTTCAAAGGAGAGGTGAGAACCGTCGATCATCACCGAGCTGAAACCGTAGTCGATGCAGCTTTTGCAGGTTTCAAAGTCCGGACCATGGTCGAGGTGCAGCACGATCGGAATAGCTTTGCCGTTGTTGATTTCTTTGGCGTATTCAACAGCACCCTGTGCCATGTAACGCAGCAAGGTCTGGTTGGCATACTGACGGGCACCCTTGGAAACCTGAAGAATCAGCGGGGATTCGGTTTCGACGCAAGCCTGAATAATGGCCTGGAGCTGTTCCATGTTGTTGAAGTTGTAGGCGGGGATGGCATAGCCACCCTTGACGGCTTTGGCAAACAGCTCGCGGGTGTTGACCAAACCGAGATCCTTGTAGTTGACCATAATGAATCGACTCCTGTTATAAAAACGATTAAAAAATTATCGGACAAGTCCGACATACCATACATCTTATAAGATAGCTCAAAAACCACATTTTTCAAGTTAAAAACTCTTTTTTTACAACAAAAATCAGTTTCAACATTGTGTAAAGGCAAATATGAATTGCATTTGCGTTATAAACAGCTATATTAAAACAACAAAATGCAGGATAGCGTATGTTGAAAAATTGTTTGCGTAAAATCAAAAAAGCGTGCCGCCGCACCGTGGAAACTGCAGAACTGATTTTCTGCAAGGTTCTGTTCTGCCGTGCAGAAAAAACTCCGTCCAAACAAGTGGTGGTCATCCAGAACTCCCACTTGGGGGATTTTACTTTGAGTCTGCCTTTTTTTCAGCGGTTGAAAAACGAGTGCGGCTTGCCTTTGGTATTGGTAAGCGATCACCGGATAGAGCTCCTTGCCAAATCCAGCGGAATCTTTGATGAGTTTATCGGTGTAGACTATAAGCGTGCAAGCAGTTACAAACACTTGCTCTGCCGGTGGAAAACGCTCCGGGAGCTGCGGAAAATCTCCGCACAAAAAGCGATCCAGTGCTTTGGGGTAGGGGCAACGAATTTGGAAGATTGCATGCTTTTGGCAATCAAAGCCCGCAAAAAATATGTTTTTGTGGACAGCTTCTATAATGTGCAAAGGAGCGGAACTTTTTACGAGGCGCTGCGGACAAAGTTTTTCAGTCACACCCTGCCGTATCGCATGGAGTTGAGTCTGGTCGCCAACGAAAATAATTACGCAAATTTTATTGTTGGCAACGAAAAACCGGTTTGTATCGGCAATCTGGAAATGTTTGAGCCGTTGCCGGAACGGGATGAAAGTTTGGGTAAATACTGCCTGATAATTCCGGGAGCGGACGATCCCCGCCGCCGTTGGGAAGCGGGGAAATTCGCTTGGCTTGCAAGCCAAGTTGTTGCAGAGCAACAACTTAATCTCCTTATCAGCGGCTCCCCTGCAGAGCAGGAAATCGTTAAAAAAGTCTACGATCTGCTGCCGGAAGAAGTGCAGAAAAAAGCACAAATAAGAGCCGCAAACGGCGATAAACTATCTTCAATAAAACAGTTGATGAGCGATGTAAAACACGCCGACTTGCTGTTGACCAACGACACCGGCCCCATGCACATAGCTGCCAAATACGGAACCCGAACGATCTGCATGACCGGAGGCTGGCACTGGGGGATTTTCGTGCCTTGTCAAGAATACAAAAGCGTAAAATTTGTATATGAAAAAAAGCCCTGCTACAACTGCGGAAGCATCTGCAAATACCAAACAACACCGTTTAAATGTTTGCAGGAGCTATCGGTTGAAGATGTAAAAAGACGATAATTTTTATATTTTACATTTGATTTTCAAAGGAAAGTGTAGTATATTTGCTTTGAAAATCAAAGGAAGTTATATAATGGTATCCGTTGAAGATAAAATATATGCAAGAATTGTTCGCAAGGGGCGAGGTTGGGTGATGGTGAATCGGGATTTTCTCGATTTAGCCAAGTCGGCCACGGTGGATTGGAGTTTATTTAAACTCAAGGAAAAAGGTGTTATACGCCCCGTGTTGCGTGGGGTTTATGATTACCCTGTATACAGCACGCTTTTGCAGGAATTTCTGGCTCCGGATATTGCTGGTGTTGCTCAAGCGATCGCCCGCAAAAATCAATGGCATATCCAGATAAGCGGAAGTGCAGCATTGAATTTTTTGGGATTGTCGACCCAAATACCTATGAGTACGGTATTTTACTCTGATGGCCCCAGTCGGAGTTTCGTGATTGGTGAACGCAAATTGCAGTTTAAGCATAAAGTTTTGAAGGAGAGTAAATTATCTTCTCCAATAAGCGAAGTGGTCGTTCAAGCATTAAGTGAATTGGGCGAAGAATATATAACCGACGATGTTATTGCCGCAATCAGAAATCAAATAAGTATTGAGGACCGTAAAAAGCTGTTGCGGGAAACTCAATATATCCGCACCTGGATCAGAAACGCTGTTGAGCAGATTTGTAAGGAAGAGGCTGTCAACAATGGATAAAATTGCAATAATGCCGGCATCAAGCCGGAAAGAGCTGTTCAGGCAGACTGCGGCAAAATTTCCCTTTCTCTCCGAAGCTGCGATCGAGAAAGATTTTTGGGTCTGCTGGATATTGAAACAGATTTTTGCTTCACCATTAAAGGATATTGTTATATTCAAAGGCGGAACAAGTTTATCCAAGATCTTCAAGCTCATCCACCGTTTTTCAGAAGATATAGACTTGATTTTGAATTGGAAAGATAATCCGGTCGGTGATCCGATGGAAATAAGGAATTACACTAAACAAGGCAAGTTTAATGAAAAACTTGATGTTTGGAGCTGTAATTTTGTAAAAGAATATATCTTGCCGGAAGTACAGAAATTTTGTGGTAGTATTTGCAATGCTGAAATAGCAGAGAATAAACCGGATAATATTGTTATAACCTACCCGAAGGCATTTTCGGATCAATATCTGCGACCGCAAATATTATTGGAAATTGGAGCTAAAGCGGCATGGGTTCCCCATGATACATATTCTGTAACAAGTTATGCTGCGGATGCGTATCCGCAAATTTTTACTGACCCGCAAGCTGTAATTGTGGCAACGACCCCCGAGCGTTCTTTCTGGGAAAAGGTAACGATTCTTCATGCCGAGGCTCACCGTCCGGCAAACAGCCGCATAAGGGAGAGGTATTCCCGGCATTATTACGATACAGTAATGATTGCAGACAGCAGTGTAAAACAGCAGGCGTTTGCTGATTTGCAGTTGTTGCAGAATGTTGCAGAGTTCAAAGATAAATTTTATCATGCCGGATGGGCAAATTACCAAGCCGCCAAGCCGGGAACGATGAGATTGATGCCGCCGGAACACAGTTTGCCGGAACTGTATAGAGATTATCAGAAAATGCGTTCAATGATTTACGAAGACAACTTATCATTTGATGATATATTGAGAAAAGTTAAAAATCTGGAAAATGAAATAAATGAACTCTGAAAAAAACTGCGACAACTGCGGAAGCATCTGCAAATACAGCACAATACCGTTTAAATGTTTGCAGGAGCTATCGGTTGAAGCTATTGATATACAGGAGATTGTAATATTATGAGTTTGCGAAAATTTTATTCTGAAAAAGTGTCAGCCTGGTTAAGTCATATACCGTATGGCAATCGCCTTAATATGGCTTTACTGGCTTTAACTGCTGATTTTCAGGTGAGCCGGGCACTCTATCCATATTTTCCTAAAAACAGATATTTTTCAGATGAAGAAATTGAAAATATATTCAGCGGACTTGATACACAATCCATCGATCTTGCCAAACGCTTTATGTCACGACAGATACGATTGCCGAAGAATAGTTTTTTTATTCACACAAAATATTTCTACACGGCAGAAGAACAAGCTGAATATAAGAAGTTGCTGCCGGATTTTAAGCAGTCATGCAAAAAGTTTGGTTTCCCTGCGACAAAAGTAGGAGTTGAATCCTTATATTATCATCACGGTTTGAGATTTGCTCCTGATTTTGTAAAAAAGAATATTGCCGGTAAATTGTTTGGTGATGTGGGCGGTTATTGGGGAGATTCAACATTGGTTTTTATGAATTATTCTCCTGAAAAAGTAGTTGTTTTTGAGCCGATGAGTGATTGCCGGGAAAAGCTTGTGCAAGTGTTGAACAAAAACAAAATTTCAACTGATAAATATGAAATTCAACCGTTTGCGTTGTCAGATAAACAAGAGAAAATAGATGGTATGGATTGCCGTTCTTTGGATGAACTTGCGGGCAGTTACACAACTCCATTTGGTGTTCTAAAAGCTGATATTGAAGGTATGGGATTGAAGTTTGTTCAAGGAGCAGAAAAAACGATCCGTAAGGATCGTCCGTTGTTGTCATTGTCCATATACCACGATGCAGACGAATTTGCCGGAATATATCAACTGTTGAAAAGTTGGGATATAAATTATCATTTTGAGCTGAAGCAATTTTCGCCACTGCTTCCGGGCGGGGAGCTTGCTTTATATGCTTACCCTAAAGAGTGGATCGCATAAGTATTGAGGTAGTTGTGTCAAATTCCCGTTATACACCCAATTTGATTTCAGTTATTTTACCGGCATATAACACGCCGGAAAAATTTTTGCGTGATGCTGTGGAGTCTGTTTTAGCTCAAACTTATTCCAAGCTGGAATTATTGATCATTGACGACAGTACAACTGCTCCGGTCAATAAGATTATTGAGGCATATCAGGATGCCAGAATAAAATATTTCCGCAATCCAGAAAATCTCGGCATGGCGGCAACCCGTAATCGCGGTTTGGAACTGGCAAAAGGTGAATTTATTGCTCTGCTTGATCACGATGATGTGTGGTTGCCGGAAAAGTTGGAGCGTTGTCTGGCAATATTTCAAGAACGGCAAGATGCCGTGTTGGTCTATTCTGATACGATCCCGATGGGCGAACATTCAAACCGGCGGATCGAATTGCAAAAAGCAGAAGGCAGGATTTTCAGTTCGATGATTGCACAAAATCCGATTCTTTCCATGAGCTGTTCGGTGGTGGATAAAGAATTTATTGAACGATACGATATCAGGTTCAACAGCGATTGTGTGCCTTGCGATGATTGGGATTTTCATCTGCAATGTGCATTGCATGGCAGCGTATACTGTACTACTGAACCATTGGTCAAATACCGTTACCACGAAAATAATTTGAGTGCCAATGCAATAAAGATGTATTATGCCGGAATCAATGTTATCAATAAATATCAGAATTTACTGACTGAACTTGCCGGAGAGTCGGGTATTTCGAGAAAAACTCTGCAAAAGAGTATCAATTACATTGCGTTCAAACATTACTACGGATTGACTTTTGAATATTTGAAGTTACATGAATACAAAAAAGCGTTCAAGTATCTGTTCAAGGCATTTTTATATCGTCCGGTGAAATGTGTAGCCAAGATATTCTGTTATATCAGTAAATCGTTAAAGAAGAAAATTGGCTGATGTTTTGAGGTGATTTTTTTATGGAGCGGCTTGTTAGAGTAATCAAAAAAATCGTGAAGCGTGTCTTACCTTCGCCCATATACCGCATTGTGCTGAAAGAATATTGGCGCTTGAAGGGCGAACTTTATGACGAAAAAAATTTCAAGAGAAAAATGCTTGCCGAAAGAAAAACCTTGCCAGTCAAAAGCGGTCGCAAGGTCAGCATTCTCTGCAATGTTTGGAATACCCCTTTGGATTTTCTCCGGCAGATGATCGAATCGGTCTTGGAACAAAATTACTGTAATTGGGAGCTTTTGCTCAATAATTGCAGCAATGCTGATAATTATGAAGTTGAACGCCTGCTGCTCAATTATGCAGATGAAAGACGCATAAAAGTTTTCAGAACAACCAATCAGGGAATTGCCGAAAATACAGATTTTCTTATTTCCAAGGCATCCGGAGATTTTGTTTTGCTTATGGATCACGATGATCTGCTGCTGCCGGATACGCTTGCGGAGATGATGGCTGCACAACAAGCCTGCGACTGTGACTTTATTTATGCTGATGAAATTATCTTGTTTATGGGGGTAAGCCATTTATATAAAAATATCAAAAAGCCTTTCAGTTTGGCAGCGTTGGAACGGGAGAATTTTATCAATCATCCGGCTTTGATAAGAATGCAAATCCTGAAGAAAATCGGTGGATTCCGATCCGGATTTGAGGGTTCACAAGATCATGATTTGTATTTGAGGATTTGCGAAGCAACAGAAAAAATCCATTATCTGCCCAAATTGCTTTATGTGTGGCGATACAACGACGGCAGTTTTTCGGCAAGGCACCGGGATATTTGCATTGATTCCGGCAAAAGAGCCGTTGAGGAACATCTTAAACGGATGAACATTACTGCAACTGTTTCTGCGGAAAAAGACCAGGCTGTTTTTACAATACATATTCAAAATAAAAGTTAATGTGCTTTTGTTTGGAGGAAAAAAATCTTTTCCTGAAAAATTCTTTTTGCAACAATTGACCTTTGAGTTTTGTCTAATTATATAGAAGAGTTTATTTTTAGACAGGATAACAGTTATGAGTTGTAAAAAATCTGATGGTTCCGGAGAAATTTCCGATACTGAGCTTGTAGAGGCCGTTAAAGCCGGTTCGCAGGAGGCTTTTGAAAAAATCGTTTCACGGTATCGCCAACGGCTTTATCAAACCGCTTACGCCATTTTAGGCTCGCATCACGACGCCGAAGAAGTTACGCAAGATGCTCTCGTTAAGGCTTACCGGGCTTTGCCCAACTTCCGCGGCGAAGCTATGCTCCTTACCTGGCTATGCCGGATCGTTATCAATCAGGCTCATAACAAATATCACTGGAACCGCCGCCGGGGCAGCGAAGTCAATTTAAGTTTGAGCCGTCCGCCTGAACCCGGCGGCGATGCCCAGCAGGAAGATTTTAATATCCCTGACTTAAAGCACACGCCGCAAAGAGAACTTAACAATATCGAAATCGGGAATCTTATTTCAAACGAAATAGATAATCTGCCCGCATCTTTACGGGAAACCATGCAGCTGCGCCATCTGGGCAATCTGCCTTACGAGGAGATCGCCCAGCGCCAGCATTGTCAGCTGGGCACCATCAAATCCCGCCTCTCCCGGGGCAGGGAAATATTATTGAAGCGGCTCAAACAGTATGGTGTAACTCCCGACGATAATTGATTCCGACGCGGCGTATGCGTTATGCTGATGCCGAACGCTTTATGCCAGGAAAATACTGTAATCCATAGAATTACTGTCGTTGCGTTGCAGCTTAACAGTATATTCTGTATTGGCTAACAGTTCGATTTGTGCGCTGCCGTCTGCAATTGTCAGTATAACATTATTGACCGCAACAAGGTCGGTACCGGGTTTTTCCCAGGCGGAACTTTCGAGCTTGAGCGTACAGGCTTCACTGGTTTTGAATTTTATAAAATCCACTGTATCCACACAATCAACATCATTGCCCAGCCAGCCGTTGAAAATTTCTTCGCCATCCCACTGGAACGCATTTTTTACGCTATTGTCGGATATTTCTGTTGTACTGCCCTGAAAATTCTTGACTGTATTGCCCAGATTAAGCAGATTTTCAAAGTCGATATCCAGATTTTTTGCCACTTCATTACTCACTGCTATATCGCCTTTGCCGGAAATTTTTTCCAGCCCGGTGATATCGCCGGTATAAAGTATGAGCGTTCCGTTGACAACCAGAGAATCCTTATTGCCGGCACCGAAATCCAGAGCGTTTGTAACTGTAAAGACTGCTCCTTGGGCTATGGTAAATGTATCGTTGCCGCTGGTGCCCTGCCAGGAAGATATTGCACCATGACCTTTGCCGACTTTGACTTTGTTGACATTGCTTAAATTGCCGGCGCTGCTGTCATTGAGAACTACGCTCGAATAGTTGCTTATATCGCCGGCTTCAGAACGGTTTTTGAGCATTAGCGAACCGGAAAGCTTTTCGGTAGCATAGCTGTTGTTCACATCGTCAATGCCATTGATTTTTTTGCTGACTTCTTTAACAATGGTACTTTGCGAGATGTTTCCGGCAGTGGAGTTATCCAGCACTACATTTTTGTATCCGGTAATATTGCCACCGACGGTTGACCCGGTAAGTTTTACACTGCCGCTACGGGTGTAAGTAGTTGTCCGGGTGGATGTTTCCGTGCCGCTGACAGAATCATACGCCGCTTTGTATTTTACTGTACGGCAATCGCCAAGCACAATATCGCCTGTAACTTCTGAATCTGTCAGGTAGACACTCTTGTAATCAATAATTGACTCGGCCGAGGCGTTGTTTTTCAGCGTAACTGAACCGCTGGCAGAGTATTTGTATTGCGCCTGGATCAATTGGGCTTTTTCCCTATCAATATTCATTGCCAGATCATCCGGTGTGCCGTATGCAGTCGCATCTGTCCAGATTTGCCGGTAGACTTCTTGGGACTGGGTTTGCAGCAAATTGGTAATAGTGCCTGCATTGGCCTGATTCAGAGTAACTTTATTGAAATACAATATTGTATCTGCCAGCATCCGGTCATTTTCTGCTGTGGCGGTAAATGTTCCGTTGCGCTTGAAGGTGTCGTTTTTTTCGTATTGGGCTGTTACTGTACCGTCTGCGGCGGTTTTTACCGAGAGCTTTTCTTTGAAGGTGCCGTTCAAAGATTCTGCATCGCTGTTCTGAACCGTCTTTACTGTACAGTCAGTAAGTTTTACTGTTGTTACACCGTAAATACCTGTGAATATTGAAAATTTGGCGGTCAGTGTACCGCTTGAGGCAAATGTGTCGCTGCGGGTAACTGTCCGGGTTACTTTGTCCTGCTTGTAGGTGGATTGCTCCTGATAAGAATATTTACCGCTGGAGCTGTAAATATTCTGCACCGAAGCATTGGTTATTTTCAGAATTTTATAGCCGCTGATAATATCCGAATGGGCTATGTTTTTCAGCGTTATACTGCCGCTTGCTGACCAGCTGCCGGAACAGGTTATGCTTTTTTTCAACGAATCATTCTGATATTTTATAACACTCCGGCGCTTGTCGCTCCGGTTGCCGCCGGTAAGTTCTGTTATGCTGACATTGTCCAGCACAACATTGGCAATGTGTTCCAGCTTGTTGACTTGGGCAAAACAGTCGGCAACGAGCTTGCCGCCGGATTGGTAAGAACTGCTGTAATTTTCGCTTTCGGTCAGCAATCCTTTGCTGTTTACCGTTGAATCGGCAAAATGCGAAAGTTTATATGTTCCACCGGTAACGCTGTTTACCTGCGCTCTGCCGGAAATATTTATATTACGGAACCATTTGATATCCACATCAGAATAATCCCCACTGACAATATCCAGACGGTTTTTGGCGTTGGCAGAAATTGTGTAGTCATGGTCCGCATCTTCGGTTACCGTAACCTTGGGCACCGCACCGTTGATGTGTTTGCCCTCAAAGTCTTCCAACAATCCGGAAATCACAGATTTACTGCCGACCATTACAAACACATAAAGCGGATCATCAGGATTTTTTAATGTCTGTTTTGCTTCATCCAGCGAGGAAAACGCATTTTCACCATATTGCAGGTCTATGCCGTTTACCCGCTTGCCATTTGTATTTTTTGCTGTATAACTTGACTTGATGAATACATATTGGCAGTGAGAACTGTCAGCCGTACTGTCTATGGCAGTGATCTCTGCACTGCTGATCGCAGAATTGCCGGCAGCATCGGTCGTGCGCACATAGACCATGGTATTATCGTATACTTTTACAGGACCGGTGTAACTTTGCCAGACTTTTGAGTCAAACGAATATTCAAGACTCCCTTCATCGGCGGCGGCAACAAACGTTACCGGTTCGCTGGAAATATAATCGGTACGGGACAACGAAATTCTGGGGGCTTCCGGCGGCAGTTTGTCGATGTTGTTGACATTATACCGGGAGCTTTCTGAAACATTCCCTGCCGCATCGTAACTGCGGAAATCCACAAAGCCGTTTTCGTTGAACACAACCCCCGCTGCATCATAGGACTGCCAACCGGCACCGTTGAGATTATACTCATATTTTACACTGTCGCTGCTGAATACAGCATCTACCGTTACCGCCTGATTGGTCAAGGCAGTAATATCGGCGGATAGCTGCGGAGTGGTCGGTTTTTTATGGTCGATGTTGCTGACATCATACCGGGTGCTTGCCGAAACATTACCGACTGCATCGTAACTGCGGAATTCGGCATAGCCGTTTTCTTCAAAAATTACGCCGCTGCCGTCGTAGGTTGACCAGTCCGAGCCATTTTGACTGTATTCGTATTTTACACTGTCCGGACTGAATTCCGGCGTTACGGTCACGATATTATTGGTCGGCAAAGTCACATCGGCTGAAACTCCCGGTTTTTCCGGAGCGGTTTTATCAATATTTTCCACCTTGAATTCTGCGGTGGCAGTAACACTGCCGACGGCATCAAATCCGCGGAAATATATGACTTTATTTTCGGTGACTGTTACGCCTTCGGAGGGATATTCTTTCCAGAATTCATTGTCCAGCGAGTATTCTTTACGGACTATATCGCTGGAAAATACAGCTGTCAGTATTACATTGCCGTTGGTTGCTTCTGTAACATCCGCCGAAACATTCACGATCAAGCTGTCGGTATTCTGTTCTATATTCAAATCACTGCCGGTAAAAGAGTTTATCATAATGCGATCTCCTGTAAGAGTAATTAAACACGATATATAGTACATTTTATTGTTATTATAGCACAAGATGTGCTGATTTGCAACAATAAAATAAATTTTACAGCGAGATTTTCCGCTCTTTTATCTTTGCTTTACCCGGTGGAAGGCGGGAGCGCTCATTTCTTCTGTTAAAATCAGCAAATATATTATTTGGAGGGAGCTGACAACGCATCAGCCGGAAGGTTGGGCAGCAGTTTTTCCGTCTTGCCGCTTTCTTCAGGCAGGAGCAGCTCTCCGCCGATCACACTTACATCGCCGTTGGTGCTCTGGCGATAGAGTACGGGAACTGTTTTGGCTGTCCGGTAATAGCTCTGTTTTTCCACATTGCCGTGCCAGTCAAAAATCGTGTAGCTGAATTTCCGTGAGGCTTCCGGCAGCAGAATATGCAGTTGATTAAGCGAATCTATTTCGCAACTCGGTAATTCTCTGCCCAACAAAGTGCCCAGATATTTTACCGCATAAACTTTGGAATCATCTTCAATAAAAAGATAGAAATATATATCCGAGTTATTCTGCATCGTTCTGATCACATACGACCGCATTTTCAGATCTGCTCCCAGCTGGGCACCCTGCAAATTGGGTATGCCGAATTTGCGCTGCCAGAATATCTGCCCATTGGTTATATCAAAGCTGCAAAAGTTGCTTTCGTATTCATTTTTCAACATCGGGTGCGAGATATACACTTTTAGCTTGTAGAATCCGGCACGGCGCATATCCAGCCATTTGCCGATATTGACTCTGATTTGATGATCCGCTCCCGGGCGAAGTATCAACCCGCGCAAATTTATTTTGGTGCCGGAGCCTTTTAACGGGCGGTCGTGCATGTCAAACAAGCCGATCTCCAGAAATCCTTTGAATTCTGCTTCATGCCCGAAAATCAAGGCTTGACCGGATGTGTTGCGCAACGCCAGATTGGCAATGACTGATTCGTAGGTCATATAACGCTGCCGCGGCATCGTCAGTTGCATTATCACATCTGCCGGGAGCATTGAAGAAAACAACATTATTGCCAGAAAAATAACCGGTTTGCGCATAGATAGTTACTCCTGAATTTTTTTACAGATCGCCGTTGCTGCCGCCGCTGCATCAATATTATGACACTCTGTAACTATGTTGCGGCACTTGCGGTTCATACATTTTATACAAGACAAATCACCGCGTTGGAAAATCGTATGTATATCGCCAAACGGTCCGGTCAAATTCGGATTTGTCGGCCCGTAGAAACAAACTACCGGAACTTTTGCCGCCGCTGCAATATGCACCGGACCGCTGTCGTTGGCAAGCAGCACGCTGCTGCGTTTGATAAGTTCCACCAATTCACCAAGCGATGTTGCCCCTGCCAGAGATACCACCCCGGCATCAGCTGCCAGCATACAGATTTTTTCCGCCAGTTTCTGGTCGGCAGGAGCGCCCATGATCACGAATTTTGCTTTGGGCAGCATTCCGGCAGTCAGCAATATACATCTGGCAAACAGTTCTGCCGGAAAGGTTTTGCTTTCCCAGCGGGCGCCCGGCGATATCCCGATCACAAGATCATTTTCTTTTATTCCCAGCCGCAGCAACTTGCTGTTGAGCTGTGTGTAATTGCTTTCGTTGGAAGGCAGCGGTGTATTGGTGCGCATAGTGCCGGTCTGGAAAAAGCGCTCGATCAGAAGCTGATTGCGCCGTACTGCGTGGAGCCGCAGATTCACCTTGCTCCAATTATGGTAAAAAAATCGTGCCATCGACTCCCGGGGGCGGGCAAAACCTACTACTCTGCCTTTGGCCATGCGGGCAAAAAATGCACTGCGGAACAGCCCCTGAAAATCAAAGATATAATCGTACTGAACAGCACGCAACTCCCGGATCAGTTCCAGCATAGCAGGCAACATGGTAGAGAGTTTGCCCAGCGCACGCCGCTGGAAAATGATTTTGCGTTTGATCGGCACCGGCGAATAATCCAACGCATCAGCAAATGCCGGATGTACCAGCCAGTCAAATTCCGCATCAGGAAAAAGCTCGTGCAGCCGTGCTACCGCCGGAAAAGCATGAAATATATCCCCCAGACTGCTGGGTTTGATAATCAGTATGCGTTTTACATTTACCGGCAGCCTGGCGGGTGCTGAAGAGTTTTTCCTGCCTGATTTCATAAAAAATCCAATCTTGGTTATTCCCCGTGAGCCAGACGGTTTGCCAGTCTTTCCGGCAATCCGGCTGCCAGTACTTTAGCTTGAGCAGTGGCTATATCGTAGGGCAGTACATAACGGGTAACAGTTTTAGCTGTATCGTCATATACGGCAAAGGAGGCACGGGGGTCATGGTTGCGGGGTTGACCTATACTGCCGATATTGAACAGGTATTTACAGCCGGGTTCGATCCTGACCTGGAATTCCTCGATTTGCGTGAAATCCTGCGGGATGGCATTGTTTACCAGTACCCAATCGCGTATTTCTTCGACTCCGCGCAATGGGCCGGAGGCAAACGGCCGTTTGCAAAACGCTACCGGCACATGCGAATGGCCGCAGAAACAAATCTGGGTCAGCTGATACGAAAAGTTGTCGATCGCATGATAGGCATCAAACACATACCCCCAAGTGTTGGGGCTGTCGAGAGTGGCATGTACCAATGTTATCGGCATACCGGGGATCGTTGCCCGCAGCGGCGAATCCCCCAGCCAGCGGCGTTCATCGGCAGTCAACTGATTACGGGTCCAGAAAATCGCCCGTTTGGCATTAGGGTTGAAGCCTTCCATTTCTTCATCCTCAGAAGCTGTGTAATCGTCGTGGTTGCCGCGTACACGCGCCAGCAGATCCAAAGATTTGACCACCTGAAGGCAGTACTGCGGATCTGCGTTATAACCCACAACGTCCCCAAGACATGCATATTTATCCACACCCAGATTCCCGCAGTAAGCAAGCACTTGCTGCAAAGCCTCGGTATTGGCATGTATGTCACTTAAAATTGCAAGTTTACTCATTATTTCACCTGTTTAAATAATTTTTAATAAGCGGCAGCACTTGAGATAAGCCGGATTCTGTTCCATACCCGCAAGGGCAGGCGGCAATCATCTGTCTATGCGACCAGAACCCGGAACTTTTAACGCTGCGAGCAACAACTCGTTCCCTATTTGGTCTTGCTGCGGAAGGGGTTTGCCTGTGCGATGGAGCTTTCGCCTGCCACCCGGTGGGCTCTTACCCCGCCTTTTCACCCTTACCGGAATAAATCCCGGCGGTTTTTTTTCTGTTGCACTTTCCTTCCTGCGGCTTATGGTCCGCAGTATCCTTCTTTCACAGTCAAGCATAAAGCTTTTCCGCTGAAAAGGACTTCCCGCTCTGTGCAGTCCGGACTTTCCTCCCCCGGAATCCGGGAGCGATTGCCTGTCAACTGCTGCCATCAGATAAATATACCATGCAAACGGCATATATTCAAGTAAAGGGCATATTTTTTTGCATATTTTTTATCTGCTTGGAGTATGTTTTTTTCTGGCAATATTGCCGAGTATGGCGTATAGTATACAAAATTACTGATTTCAGAGAGAGTGTGAAAATGTTATACGACGATTTTAAGCGGCTCGGAGTGGAATATTACGAGCTTTTTCATCAATACAGCGTTGATTTTGCCGGTGAGAGCTGCGAACGCGCCTGGGCGAATTTGATGCTTTATTGTGATACCTATGATTGGCATTTCTCATTATCTGAAAATCGCTTATGGATAGTTAGTTTCAAGGAGGCATATATCTTTTTCCCATTGGGTGATTTTATTGCCCCGGAAGAACTTGGCAAGCATTATCAAAAGTTTTTACAGTGTGTTGATGAAGAATCAGTTATCGGCGATGTTCCTGAAAAGTATTTAACTGTTTATCCGGCGGTAAGCGATATTTTCAAGTTGGAGCTTGATCCCGGCGAAGCCGATTATATTTACGATCTTGAACACCTGCAAAGTTTTTCCGGCAGCAAGTTGCGTAAACGCCACAATCAGGTGCGGCAATTTGACCGGGAATACGAAAATTGCTGGAAGATTGAGAGTATAACTTTTGATATGCTTGACGAAATTATTGAGTTTGCTGCCCGGCAAAGCAATGCCTACTGGTCAGATGATACCGGATTGGAAGAGTGTCTGGCATTCGGCAAACTGAAAAGTGTCTGGCAAATGCCGTCATCCGGCTTGGCGGGGATCGCTTTGTATGTGAAAAATTCTTTAGCGGGTTTTTCCGTATACAGTTCTTTGAACAAGGTTCTTGCCGATATACACTTTGAAAAAGCTGACCATTCTTATCGCGGCTGCGGAGCCAAACTGACCGGTTTGCTGGTGGATGATCTGCTCAACAATGGATACGCTTTTATGAACCGGGAGCAGGATTTGAACGATCCGGGTTTACGCCGCGCCAAACAGGCACTCGATCCGGATCACCTCTGGAACCGTTATTCCATAACCGGACTTAAATGATAAACTTTATTTTTTCTTGCCAAGAGAGTGTTGGTGTGGTATATTATAGGATTGCCCGTCGCCAAAAAGGCGGCCGGTGTAACGAAAATATATCAATCAAGGATGAATAAACCGGAATAGAGTAACATGAGTTTGATCAATGCAATCGTTTTGAGTTTGCTTGCCGGCAGTGCGTTTGTATCGCTTTTGCAAGGTCGTTTTGACCGGCTGGCAAATGTTTTCGGAGCAGGAGGCTGTATAGCGGCACTCCTGCTGAAACTTTTCAGTACGACAGTTTCAACAAGTCCATTGCAGATTTGTTTTCAGCTGCCCATAATTTTAGTGGGGATCGCGGCGGCGTGGCACAGCCTTGGCTACATGAAAGATCACGGCAGTCACCGCATGAATCTTTACTGGTTTCTCTTTGATCTGACGATTTTTGCCATGTTGAGTGTTACCATGCTTCCCAAAGGGTTCACTTTTCTTTTGACCTGGGAGCTTATGGGGCTGGCGAGCTTCGGTCTGGTGGCATTTGACTGGGGCAAGGAGCAGGTGCGGAAAGCCGCATGGGTCTATTTGCTGGCTTGCGAAGCCGGGGGGCTTTTGCTGGTCTGGGTCTTGGGAATGGGCAACAGCTTTATGGCTGTTGCCACGGTGGGAACTGTTATAGCTTTTGGTTTGAAATGCGGTTTCCCTTTGCTGCATGTCTGGCTGCCGGAAGCTCACCCGGCGGCTCCGGCTCCGGTATCGGCAGTGATGTCGGCAGCAATGATCCCGCTGGGGTTTTACGGTATTGCCGCATGGGCACCGTGGGTGATAACGCTCCCGGCTGTGGGCTGGATAGCTTTTGCCGCCGGTTTGACCGGTATGCTCTGCGGGATTCTTTTTGGTTCTGCTCAAAGCGATCTCAAGCGGCTCTTGGCATATTCCAGCGTGGAAAATATCGGCATTATTACGCTGGCGTTCGGGCTGGCTCTGCTGGGCAGAAGTATAAATAATGAATTGATGACGGTTATGGCTGCGGTTGGCGGTATGCTGCATATTGTCAACCACGCTTTGCTGAAAGGTACGCTCTTTCTGGGCGCTGGTTCGGTTTACAAATCCATGCACACGCTGGATATGGATGTTATGGGCGGTCTGGTACGGAAACTTCCGGCGACGGGGTTGCTCTTTACTGTTTCAGGAATGGGGATTTCGGCATTGCCGCCATTCTGCGGCTTTACCGGTGAACTTTTGATCTATATGGCAGCTTTTCAGGGTATAGCGTATGCTTCCGGCGGAATATTTGCTGCCTCGTTGGCTTCAGTTATCGCTCTGGCTCTGACCGGCGGATTATCGGCGGCGGCGTTTGCCAAAAGTATTTCGGCAGTCTTTGCCGGAGAGCCCCGCTCCGAAGCAGCGAAAAATGCTGAAAAAGAATCTTTGAGTATGGTGTTGGCACAGAGCTTTTTGGGCGTGATCGCTCTGGCGATGACTTTTGCTGCTCCGTTTCTGGTCGGCAAATTTCTCTCCGGCAGGCTCAACAGTATGGTGATAATGCCTTTGATATATAATGCCATGTTTGCGTTGATATTGTGCTGGCTGGTGTTTTTGCTGATATTGATGCGTAAAATCCGCAGCAAAAAACAGCCCAATGCCGAAAATCTCACCTGGGATTGCGGTTTTGCCGAACCCACCGCCCGGATGCAGTACACCGCAACAGCCTTCATTCAACCGCTGGCTGATTTGTTCAACGGCGTGTTGCACCAGAAAAAATCCATTGTGCCGGTGCAGGGGTATTTCCCGAAAGATGCAAAATTTACCACCGAAACACCCGATGGCGGCAGCCGCTGGCTGTGGGAGCCGTTGTTCAAGGCGGCAAGTTTTGTTTCCGACAAAGTCAAACGCCTGCAATCAGGTTTTCTGCACATATATATATTGATAATGGTTCTGGCAATATTGCTGATGCTGGGCTGGAGCTTTTTAGCCAAAACAGCACCGGCAAAGAGTGTCAATGTTGTTGAAAGTGTAAAGGCGGTGGCAAAATGAATGAACACGCTTTGAATATGCTTTTGTGGGGTGGCAATATTGTAATTGCTATGCTGGCAGCTCCGCTTTTGATCGGTATCATCAACAAAGTCAAAGCATTTTTTGCCGGGCGCAAAGGTCCCAGAGTTCTGCAACTTTATTACGATTTAGCTAAACTGATGAAAAAGTCTTCGGTTTACAGCACTTCCCGCGGCTGGATTTTTGAGCTTGCTCCGTGGGGATCACTGGGCTGCACGATGCTTATGCTCATATTGTTGCCGGCAGCATGTCTGACCTCGCCGGCGGCATTCCCCGGGGATATGGTGTTATTTGTCTACCTTGCAGGTTGCGGCAGAATGTTGACGGTGCTGGCAGCTATGGAAACAGCTTCGGCATTTGAAGGCATGGGCTCCAGCCGGGAGTGCCAGTTTTCCATGCTTGCCGAAGGGGTGATTTTAACTGTGTTGGCGGCGTTGGTGCTGTTGACCAAAAACTTTACCCTTTCGGGAGCACTTACGGTGTTGACTCCGGCGGGCTGGATCTCCGGCGGTACGGCGATACTCTTTCTGGCAGTGGCGTTTTATATTGTAATGCTTTGCGAAAACTGCCGGGTGCCGGTGGATGACCCGGAAACCCATCTGGAATTGACCATGATCCACGAAGCGATGATTTTGGACAACAGCGGCCCGGATCTGGCGGCTATCCATTACGGGGCAGCACTTAAATTGTGGGTATTCCTTTCGTTTCTGGCAACCTTGCTGCTGCCCAATCTGGCGGCGGGGACTTGGGTTGAATTCATAGTGTTTTACGCATTGATACTGGTCTTGACTGTTTCTATCGGGGTGGTCGAGTCGGTTATGGCACGGTACCGGTTTTTGAAAGTGCCCCAGCTTTTGGCGGGGGCGTTGGCAATCGGTTTGCTGGCAATAGTATTGGTGGCGATTTTCAGAGGAGAGTGGAGATAATGACTGAATTAACTGAAATTGTTTTGGCGGCACTGCTGCTGATAGATTTGGCTTTGGTTGCCAGCAGCCGTATGCTGCCTTGTATAAGACTGGCGGCATTGCACGGGCTTTTGATCGGGATTTTTCCCCTGGCTTTGTGGAGCAGTCAGCACGATACCATGCCCCACGCCGAAGTGCTGGTAGTGGCAGTTATCGGAGTAGTGGTAAAGGGTATTCTGCTGCCTTATTTGCTTAAAATGGCAATGTATCACGCCAAAGTCAAGCGGGAGCTGGAGCCGTTGGTGGGTTACGCCGGTTCACTGGCAGTGGTGGTGGCACTTTCCGGAGTGGCATTTTATCTCTGGATAAGCAACGGAGTGACCCCGGCGGGCAGTCCTGTGCTGGCGGCGCCGGTGGCATTTACCAGCATGATCGCCGGATTGTTTATTGTTATTGCCCGGAAAAAGGCTCTTACCCAGGTGGTGGGATTTCTGATTTTTGAAAACGGCATAACGGTTTTCGGTATGGGTATGGCTGTGGAGTGCGGTCTGCTGGTGGAGCTGGGTATATTGCTGGATGTACTGGTGCTGGTGTTTGTCATGGGTATTGCCATGTTCCATATCAACCGGGAATTTTCCCATATCGACGCCGACCGGCTCAATCACCTTACCGAAGTTGAGGAAGATGAAACCGATGATTCCGGCGAAAGCGAGGTGAAAGCATGATCTCTTTATTTTTGATATTGCTGCCGCTGGCAGGATTGCTGGTGGTTTGGGCATCGGGCAGCCGCCTGAAGGTGCATGTGGGGGTTATAAATGTTACAGCATTGCTGCACTGTGCGGCAACGGCAAGTTTGTGGTTCTTTCCGGAGCTGGACGATATTGCTCCGGGTAAAATATCTGAACTTATCGGGCAGGATTTTTTGAGTTTGACGGTGTTGAGCGTGGTATCGTTTCTGAACTTGCTTTCCAGCGTGCAGACCATCAAATACTTCCCCATGGTGCGGCAGAGATTTGTGGAAAATGCCGAAAAGTTCCTTTCGCCGCAGCTGGTGGCGATCTGTCTTTTGGGTTTTTTAAGCAGTATGACACTGGTGGCATCCAGCCGCAACTTCGGATTGCTCTGGGTGGCGATGGAAGCTACCACTTTGGCAAGTGCACCTTTGATTATCTTCCGCCGCAGCGGCAATTCGCTGGAAGCTATGTGGAAGTATATACTTATCTGCTCGGTGGGGATCGGTTTTGCACTCTTCGGCACCATGCTGCTGGCTATTGCCGGTGAGGGCAGCCATGCGGGGATGGATATGCTGCTTTTGAGCAAAGCCGATCTGCACCCGGAGTGGTTCAAGGCGGCATTTGTCTTTATGCTTGCCGGTTACGGTACCAAGATGGGGTTGGCACCTTTCCAGAGCTGGATGCCCGATGCTTACAGCGAAGCTCCCGGCGTATTGTCGGTGCTTTCATCGGGAGCATTGCTGGCGTGTTCATTTCTGGGGGTGGCAAGAGTGTTGGAGATCGCTCCGGAGAGTGTTCGCGGTTTCTGCACCAATCTGATGCTGGCATTGGGGGTGATTTCACTGGCATTGGCGGCATTCTTTATTGTGCGGCAAAACGATTACAAGCGTATGCTGGCATATTCCAGTATGGAACACATGGGGTTGGTTTCCATAATGTGGGCTTTGGGTTTGCACAGTGTGGCACTTTTGCACATTATTGTCCACGCACTCCTTAAAGTGGTGCTTTTTATGACTGCCGACAACATCCAACTGGCGTGCAATACCCAGAAAATCAGCAATATCAGCGGACTTTTGGGCGTTATCAAACGCAACGGCATAAATTACATTTTAGCCATGCTGCTTTTGTGCGGTATGCCGCCGTCGCCTTTGTTCTTTACGGAAATGACTTTGATCAGCAGCAATGTCTGTCTGGGCGGCGTGGTGCTGGTGCTGCTGTTTGTGGTCTTTGCCGGTATGACCTACCACGCATTACGCATGACCATGGGCAAAAGATCAGCTTGCACTGCTGATGCCGCTGAAGTGAAAAAGCTGGAACGCTTGAGCAATATCCCCACCGTGGTATTGGTGTTGGTGCTGGCAGCGGGATTGCTGCTGGCAGCCGGATTTGTGCTGGGCGAATTTGGATTTGCAACGGTGAGGTGAACTATGGATTTTGCCAGAATAAAAAATTGTGAAAGTATTGCAATAAACAATATACCTGTATTGGAATTTGCCGGCTTCAAGAATACTTTGAAAGATTTGATCGACAATCAGAACTGCCGGGTATCAGTTTTTACATTTTACGCAGGCAAACTCTACGCCGTTTTGCTTGACCCCACAGAACATTGTTTCAAAGTGGGGGCAACGGAGGTGGAAAAGAGCTACCCGGCTTTGACCAACGATATACCTTGTCTGCACTGGTTTGAACGGGAGATTTTTGAACAGCACGATATCACGCCCGAAAATCACCCGTGGTTGAAGCCCATAAGGTTTGAAAATTCCGACAAACCCGGCGTGACCGATTACTTTACCATGCAGGGCAACGCCGTACACGAAGTGGCAGTTGGCCCGGTACATGCTGGGGTGATCGAACCGGGGCATTTCCGCTTTCAGTGCATGGGCGAAGATGTTTACAGCTTGGAGATCGGGCTTGGGTATCAGCATCGGGGCGTGGAAAAAATGCTGGTGGATTCTCCGGAAAAACTCCGGTCGCACCTGATGGAAACCATCGCCGGTGACAGCTCCACAGCTTACGCTTTGGCATACGATGGCGTGATCGCTGCTTTGGCAGAAACGCCCCGTAAGAACCTTACCGAACGCTCCCAGATATTGCGGACTCTGGCGTTGGAGCTGGAACGCATTGCCAACCATGTGGGCGACATCGGGGCATTAGCCGGTGATGTGGCATTTTTGACCACCAGTGCCTATTGCGGACGCATCCGCGGCGACTTTTTGAATATGACCGCATTGCTTTGCGGCAACCGTTTCGGCAGAGGTTTTGTTACTTACGATGGTGTGGCATACGATCTGCCCAACCATAAACTTGCCGGATTGCGGGATTGGTTTGAGCGAACCGTGGCAGATTTCAAAAACGCCTGGGCGATCATGGCAGATAATCCCGGCGTGCTCGACCGGTTTGAAGGTACCGGCAAAGTTACTGCCGAAGTAATGAAAGAGATCGGCGGCGTAGGCGTCGCCGCCCGTGCCTCCGGCTTGGATATGGATGTAAGGCGTGATCTGACCAATATAGGCGTATACGGCAATCTGGTCTGGAAAAGTGCCCTGAAACACTCCGGCGATGTGATCGCCCGGGCCAAGACCCGCCGCTGGGAGCTGCGGGAATCTATAAGAATGGTAAGAGCATTATTGAGCTGGCTGGAAACATCCAATACTCAATGTAATATAGAAGCCGCCGAACCAACAGCTTTCAAAGCCGATACATTGGCAGTAAGTGCTGTGGAAGCATGGCGGGGCGAAGTAGTGTGTGCCGCCTTTACCGACAGTCAGGGCAAAGCCAAACACTTCAAGGTGGTGGATCCCTCGTTCCACAACTGGTTTGCGTTGGCGCTGGCTCTGCGGGGCGAACAAATTTCCAACTTCCCCATTTGCAACAAGAGTTTTAATCTGTCCTATTGCGGGCATGACCTTTAAGGAGAAAATGAATTATGTTTAAAGCATTGCACGCAAGGTTTTTTCAGAAATACCGCACCAATAAATTCCCCGATGCAGCACCCAATTTGCCGGAACACTTCCGCGGGCGGCCGGAGTTCGACAAAGCGGCTGTGGATGCTGAAGCGTGGAAAAGTGCCGCCGAAGTCTGTCCCACCGAAGCAATAAATGCTCAAGCTCCGGCAATCGACTTGGGTAAGTGCATATTCTGCGGAAAATGTGCCAAAGCCAATCCGGCGATCAAGTTCACCAACGAGTACCGTTTGGGGACAATGAAGCGGGAAAATCTGATCGTGGACGGCAGCAGCTATGTTATAGATGAGCAGCTGGATGCCGGGATCAAGGCATTGTACGGTAAATCACTGCATATAAGAGAGGTTTCCGCCGGGGGCTGTGCCGCTTGCGAGCTGGACTTCAATGTGCTGAACACTCTGGCATGGGATATGGGCAGATTCGGCTTGAAAGTGGTGGCAAGTCCCCGCCATGCCGACGCTGTATTGATAACCGGACCGGTAACCGACAATATGCGTCTGGCTCTTAAAAAGAGCTACGATGCAGTGGGCGAACCCAAACTGGTGATAGCCTGCGGAACTTGTGCGATTTCGGGCGGATTGTTCCAGCGAAGCGATAAATGCTCAAACGGAGCAAGCGATATGCTGCCGGTGGATCTGTTCGTGCCGGGCTGCCCGCCGCACCCGGCAACCTTGCTGGAAGCTCTGGTGCGTTTTATGGGGCGAAAGCAAAAAAACAACAAAGCTTGAGATAAATCAGCTTGCTTGAAAATACGCTCCTGGGTATTATATTACCTCGAATATTTATAACATGAAATTCCGGGGTGATATATACTAAATGATACACAACAGCGTATTGCTGCAAAAAAGTTTGCTGACCAATGGCAAGATCGGGGCTATGAAAAGGGCGAAACGCAACCGTTCTGGATGGAACTTCTGCACGATGTTTACGGTGTGGAAAATCCGGCACAGTTTATAAAGTTTGAAAGTCAAATACAGCTTGACCACACTTCGTTTATCGATGCCAATATACCCGAAACCGGAGTGATGATCGAACAGAAGAGTTTGGGCGTGGACTTGACCAAGCCGTTAAAGCAATCCGATTGAGCAGTGCTTACACCCTACAAGCAAGCCAGACGCAAGCCGATATTGTGTTATTTATTAAAATTACCCTTTAAAAGAGCAGTTTTGTTAATGATTTGAGTGATTTGTTGGTCTGTCAGTTAAAAATCCCCGCCGTTGAAAATATATTTCTGACCTTCTTCACCGGAATACTTTTCAACTGTACCGGGTTCAACATGACCGTCACACATTAAGACATTGGCAGTATTGTTGTGCCGGAAACTCATACCGTTGGTTTTGGTTGCAGTGGTCTTAAAGGGATATTTGGCGGAGTCAAACAGCACTACATTGTTGACCATTTTTTCTCTGACTCCTTCGCCAAAGGCAGAGCTGTCAGCAAAAAAAAGTGTTTTGGTCGGATCGACCAAATCGCTGAATTTGAGCATAAACAAAACATTTGCCGGTCGTTCGGCACGGGTGATGTAACGATCGTGAGCAGTATAATTGTTTTCTCCGTAACTGTAAAATTTTTTCTTTTCGTCAGCATCATTCATGCGCTCTGCATCCGAAGGGCAGGTGTAGGGCGAAGAGGCAACTTTATCTCAGCTTTCGGTAGTTTGTGCATATCTGTACATGATTTTATGAAAACCTCCTGCATTAAAAGTCGGCGGAAAATAATCTTCAAAGTCAGCAGCATACATGGCACAGTAGATACCGAGCTGCCGCAGATTGCCCGCACATTTACTGCCCTGTGCCGCCTGACGCGCTGATGAAAGAGCTGGTAAAAGCATTGCCGCTAAAATGGCAATAATGGCGATTACGACCAATAGTTCGATCAAAGTAAATTTTTTCATTTGTCTGGCTCCTGTGGTTTAGGTTTATCGGATATATAATAAAATTATTTTTGCATTACAAAATCCAAAAGATCGTCCACATGGCAAGTGGCAAGACATTCCACCTGGTCGGCGGCACCGTAATAGATTTTTACTTCGCCGGAATCTTCCAATATCATGCCGCCGGGGAAAATCACATGCCCACGGTAGCCGTTGCATTCGTATTCAGTTTCCGGCGCCAGCAGCGGAGTTTTGCCGATGCCGATAACTTTATTGGGGTTTTCCAAATCCAGAAGCATCACGCCGCCGTAATAAATTTTATGCCAGTTGGCGTGCCATGCCGGGAGTTCTTCAGTTACCTTATTGACAAAATGAGTCAGAGCCAGCCATCCGTATTTGGTCTTTACCGGCGGAGCCCCGGGGCCGATCTTGCAGTTGCAGCAGGGCATATTTTCAGCTGCCAGCACCATTTCGCTGCCGCCCCAGAATTTGAGGTCAGGCGAAATCGACGACCATATATCAAAGGATTCTTTGAATTGAGCTTTGCGGCTGTAAACCGGCATGGGCCGCTCCAAACGCATATACATACCGTTGATTTTTTCGGGGAACAATACCATGTTGCGGTTTTCGGGCACGGCAAGGTTTAAAATTTCAAATTTGTCAAAGTCTTCGGTCACAGCGATCCCGCCCCGGACTCCGTGCCAGGTATCCATAGCAAAACAAACATAGCACTTGCCGTCGATAACGGTCAGGCGGGGATCGTAAACGTGGCGGATCTCGTCGGTATGGATCTCCCAGCAGGGCTTGCCGGTTACATTCCAGTTTACACCGTCATCGCTGAACGCCAGCCCCAGACTGATCGTTACCGGAGTATCGCAATAAGTTTCCCGTGGTGCATCCCGGTAGTCGTTGCGGAAAATACAGACATATTTGCCGTTGTATTTGGCAAATCCGGCATTGAAAATCTGCACCGCATTATAGGGCACTTTACCGGCATCCAATATGGGATTGCCGGGGTGGCGTTTGATGAAATCCGGGGTCTTGAAGCTTTGCATACAAAATAACTCCTTTTCGTAAACTTTTGTTGCTTAATCTAATATATGGGATTTTTTTTGTGTTTTCAAGCGGGTATCGGTGCTATTTTATGTAAAAATATGTAACAAATCCGTAACATATTTACAGAAAAATATTGCAAAATAATGTTTTGGTAGTAAAGTATAGCAGCATAAGGAGAATTTTTGCTATGAAATCAGATTTACGGACTATTGCCGCCAATACCGGGTATTCCATTGCCACTGTATCCCGGGCTTTGAACGGCGAAAAGTATGTTTCGGAAGCTGTCCGGAAAAAGATTTTTGCCGAAGCTTCCCGGCTGGGCAGACGCACCGAACGCAACACTGTATTGGTGATAACTTCGATCCAGCTTTTAGGAACCGGTTATCTGGCAAAAGTTCTGAAAAAATTGTGGGAGCTGCTGGTATACGATGGATTCCGCTGCGAACTGGTCACCAGCGACTCCATTGATGTTATCGAAGAACAGCTTATCGCCGGAGCCATCAGCTTGATGAGTACCGACGGTTTGGAGCAATATTGGGGCAAAAATTTTTCGGTGCCGCTGGTGTGCGTCAATACCAGTTCCAGCCATCTGCACAATGTCTGGTCGGTGCTTACTGAAGAATATGGAGCAATGAAAATGCTGCTTGAGCATTTGTATAACCATGATCACCGGAAGATCATGCTGCTGGCAGCTCCGGAACACAGCTCGTACCAATATTGTGCCGCCACCCGGCGGGAGGCTTTTGCAAGTATAACTTCCCAAATGAAGCTGGAAGCCGCCCCCGTAACCACCATAATTTGGAACGAACCGGTTATAATGGCGCAGAAAATAATCAAATCCGGTGTGACCGCGGTCATCGTTTCTTCAGAGTCATTTATTGAACCGCTTATAACTTCGCTCCGATATCACGGTATCCGGGTGCCGGAAGATATTTCCGTTTGCGGCTGGATATACAAAGATGGCAGAGCTGCGGAAACTACCGTTACCGGCGTGGAACAGGATTTTGACGGTTTAGTAAAAAACGCCGTAAGCAACCTCAAAAAACTTATCGCCAAAGAAAAAGTTACCCAAGATATATTCGTACCATGCTTCTGGCACGACCGCCTGACCACCGCTTTGGCGAAGCAAACGGATGGAGGGATTGAGGAGGGGAAAAAGACCTTTTAAGGAAAGGTCCTTTTTCCCCTCCTCAAACTCCACCCCTTTTT
>JAZMZK010000026.1:0-14569 GCA_045585955.1 Victivallaceae bacterium | reverse complement strand
AAGGCTTTGGAGGGCATCCTTCGCCCGCTCCGTTGCACTCCGCTTATTTTTGCAAGCAAAAAAAATCTACGGATAGCAAGACTGGCTTGCCATCCGTAGCTTTAGCGAAGGATGGTGGAGCAGATGGGAGTCGAACCCACGACCTATACGATGCGAACGTATCGCTCTAGCCAACTGAGCTACTGCCCCTTATATTGTTTTATTAACATACTGCATTTTTTGAAAAATGCAAACCTTTATTGCTTTTTTTTTACTTTTTTTACTGTTTTTCAACCTCTTTACCAGCTTACTTCTATATATCGACTCTTCCGGGTTATCGTGATTTCCCTGCCGAAAGCTTCGCTGGTGGCTTCAGCAGCTTCGGTTGTTGCCGGTAACCCGGTATACAACAGTTTACCAGTTTTCATTATCAGCATTTCGTCGATGAATGTTGGCGCTATATACAAATCGTGGCAGACCATTATTATACACTTGTTTTCTTCGTGTGCCACCTTTTGCAGATTTTCGTACAGTTCAAGCTGTTTGGGCAGATCCAGCGAGCTTGCCGGTTCATCCAGCAATATATAACGGGTATCTTGTGCCAATATCCGCAACAATTTTATCTTTTGTCTTTCGCCGCCGGAGAGTTCGGCAAAAGGTTTATCCTGTAACGATTCTGCGTTCCAATCTTTCAGCAAACGAGCTATCAAAGCGTTGTTTTCATCGTTCCATACATATCTGCCCAAGGCTATACAATCTTTTACCTTAAAGGGCATTATCAACTCGTCTTCCTGGGCGGCGTAGGCCAGCAGCTTTGCCCGTTCTTTACAGTTAAAACTCCGCAGCACCCGGCCTTCCAGCAAAACGGCCGCATCGCCGGATAAATCCCCAGCCAGAAGTTTTAACAGTGTACTTTTTCCGCTGCCGTTGGCTCCGAATATACCGTAAAACTTACCCGGCTTGAAAGTGTAACTCAAATCATCTACAGCCGGAACTTTGGCGTTGGGGTAGGAAAAATTCAGATGTATAACCGATAAACTCATATTTCCAGCTCCAGACTTTTGGCTTTTTTCAATATCAAAAAGAGGAAAAACGGAGCCCCCAGCATGGAAGTCAACACCCCGACCGGCACTTCCAACGGCGCCAAAAGCGTTCTTGCCGCCCAGTCGGAAAGGATCATCAATAAAGCTCCCAGCAATGCGGAACCCAGCAGATGTTTGGCAAATTCGCCCCCGAAAAATCTTCTTGAAATATGTGGAACCAGCAAGCCCACAAAGCCGATCACCCCGGCATTGCCCACCACCGTTGCCGTGGCTATACTGGCAGACAAAACGGCGATCAGCACCACTTTTCGGGTATTGACTCCGGCATGAAATGCGGCATTTTCGCCCAGATAAAGCATGTTCATTTCCCGCCGGATGGTCAGCAATATTATGGTTATCAGTGCCGCCGGAACCAGCAGTATCCCAGTCCGGAGCCAGTCCAGTTTCCAGAATCCGCCCAAAAGCCAGAATACCAACCCTTCCAACCGCTCACCTGCGGCAAAAAGCAAACCGCTCATCATTGCCGAAGCAAAGGCATTGATGGCTATTCCGCACAAAAGCAGCACTGCTATCCGCCGATGCCTGCCGCCGATGAATAAAAGGATCACCAGTGCCGCCAACGCTCCGGCACAGCTACCCAGCAGCATTCCCCACAAAGTTTGTATACCAAGCGCCATAACGCCCACAGCCCCCAGCGCTGCCGCATTGACCGAGCCCAGCACATGGGGCGAACTTAATGGATTACGGAAGAGCAGCTGAACCGTACACCCGGCTGCCGCCAGCAGAACACCTGCCGCCCCTGCCCCCAGGATCCGGGGCAAGCGTATATCCCAATAAATTGCCCGGTAGTCGCCGCTGTTCAGCAAATTGTGGAGAAATTCAACAATATTGCCGTTGCACAACGCCAGCACGGCGGCAACTACCAGCAGTATGGTAAAAATTATAAATTTTGCACGGAAACTTTTCAACATCACTCTCCGGCAATGGTTTTGACCCGGAAGCGGTCATCCCGGCACGCCAAGTCCAAAGCTTCTTCGGTGGTCAAATGAGATGCCGCCACATTTTTAAGATACTTTTTGCACAATTCAGTGATCTCGTTCATCTCCTCATCAGAAGGACGCCGCCACGGTTCGCCGGGTACGGGAATGTAGCCCATGATGTGGAATGGTATATCACAAGAGAGATTGCTCAAAAAATCCAGACACCCTTTGAATTCATCAGCCTCCACCAGACCGGGGATATAGACCATGTTGGCAGCTAACTGCATGCCGCTTTTGAAGGCATTTTCAAAGTTGCCGTAAATCAACTGCTTGGGCCGACCGGTGATTTTTTCGTGAAGTTCATCGCTCCACGCCTTGAATCCGATATTGGCTCCATCCAGATTGGGCATGGGCAGCATACTGCCGTTGGTGTGCCCCAGTTTGGTTACAGCATGGAGTTCATCTTTGGCAAACTTGAGAATTTCCGGCAACTCTTTAGCTACAGTAGGTTCGCCGCCCATAAAGTAGACCTTTTCCGGGCGGAGTTCCAGCAGAACCTTTTTTATTTCGTCTACCGAAAGATAACGCTCCGGTTTAGGCACCGCAAAACCGGGTCTGCCATCCGCACCGCTGCGGAGCTTGTAACTGCAAAATGAACAGCGGAAAGTACAACCGTAATTGTGCAAAGTAGCAAACTTGTACTGCTCGTGATAAGTGATCCGATGAAAAGCCATAATTATCTATCCTTTATTTTACGCTATGTTCCCAACAAGGGTCGGTACTTGAGGAGGGGGAAAAGACCTTTTGAGGAAAGGTCCTTTTTCCCCTCCTCAAACTCCACCCCTTTTTTCCAAACCTTTTACCGGCATTTATCTTTTTGCGGAGCAAAAAGATAAATGCCATTCAAATTTTGAAAAAATTCTCAATGCACAGGTATATCTGTCATTTTTATCTACCTACTCGCATTGGGAACAGAGCTTTATTTTATCGGTAAAAAAATTCAATAATTCTTCCGGTGCCACGCCTTCGCAAACCAGCTTGCGGGGTATGGCGTAAATTTTTCTATTTTTAACTGCCGGAGTGTTCCGCAACGCAGGCCGCCCGGCAAGTTCCTCTGCTGAACCGAATCCCTCTACAAAAAAGATGATTTCCGGTTTTGCCAATGCCACCGCTTCCGGCGAAACCGTACCGTTGATTTCACCTGCCGCAGCAAGCTGATATCCCGCATAAGAGAGTATCTCCCCCATATAGCCAACTTCAGATGGAGCTTTCCATGGAGTATAAAGCTCCATATAAACGATCACCGGCTTGAGCTTTACCGGAGAAAATTCCGGGATAGCCTGCCGGAATTTGGCTGCAAGTTTTTCCGCTTCTTCGTTTTTATTGCACAACAAGCCAAGTTTTTGCACCACCTTGATGTAACTCTTGCTGTTCACAGCGGGTATAACGGTTACGCCCACACCTTCCTGCTCCAAAACCGGGATCAAACTTTGCTGATAATACCAGATCACAGCATGATTTATCTTGTATTTCCGCAGCATTTCTCTTGATACCATCCCACCGGCAACCGTTACCGGCACATCCTGCATGGAGTCCAAAACTCTGCCGTGCCGGTCGATGGCAGCGATCTTATCTTTTGCTCCAAGTTCAGTGATAATATGGTCAGCACAAGTTACCAGCGACAGTATCCGCAAATTTTCCGGCTTGACCTGGGGCTTTGCCGCAGGTTTACACCCCGCGAGCAATAACGCCACAAAGCACAGACTAATTATTTTCTTCATAACTGTCACCATTGTAATCCCAGTATTTTGTGGGCATGGAGCTGTAAAGAATATGCTCCACATGACCATCGAAAAACGCCGCATTGAACCCATCTTTACTGTGCCGCAAAGCTAAATAGCTGTAAACTCCTCCATTGATAACTCTTTCGCTATCAAGCAGAGTTTCAGTGCCCCTGCCCCCGGCATCCTTCCCGATATAATACTTGCAGCTATCGGCAAGCGTAATAAATCCGGCTGGATTTTTGATTTTATTTACCCCGATACCATACCAGAGCAGATCCTCCTTTTTGCGGAACTCCGGGGTGCGGCAAATGGTTTGATTTATGCCGTAACTCAAGGTGCTGTTTTTTCGTGTATCGGAAGTGCATTTCCAGATATTGCCGGAAGAGTTATCCACATATTGAGCAATATTGTTGTACCAGCGACCATTGGCATACACCGGCACGGTGTAACCATATTCCTCGCTGTAACTCAAATAGCCGATCCCCACCTGACGGATGTTGTTAAGGCACCCGCTGGTCCTGGCAGTTTGCTGCGCCCGACTCAAAGAAGTAAGCAGCAAAGCCGCCAGAATGGCTATTATGGCAATAACTACCAACAGTTCTATTAAAGTAAAAACATGCCTCTGCATGAAAACAAACCTTATTACGAATTTAAAAATCGTAATAATATACACCCTCCCAACGAAAAAAGCAATGTTATTACGATATTATAAATCGTAATACTCCGCAAAGAAACCTTGTTTGCTGTTTTTTTGTATTTTTATTTGCAATCCATAACGGAATGCGTTATAGTGCTTGGGGAGAACAAATGATAGTGCTGAAAATGTAAAAATTGAAGATTACCACTAATGAAAGGATGAAAAATCATGGCAAATGAAGAAAAATTCTTAAAGCCGGTACATCCCGGAGAAGTGTTGTTTTATGATTTTATGCAGCCTTTGAATATAAGTCAAAATGCACTTGCCCGGGCAATCGGTGTTCCGCCGCGCAGAATAAACGAGATTGTACACGGCAAACGCTCCATAACCGCTGATACGGCTATCCGGTTGAGCCGGTTTTTCGGAACAACCGCAGAAGTTTGGATGGGGCTGCAAGCCGAGTATGAGCTTGACAGTATTACCTATGAAGAACACACCCAAGGGAAAAGCAAGTTCGATTTTATAGAACGCTTTGTTCCTAAAGTTGCTGCCATTCTTTGACTCGATTATTTTTCAGAGGTGGCAGGTCAATGAAACATAACAGATTTACCTGTGTATTGAAATATCTTACTTTATTCTTATACGGGGGTCTGCCCATGCACAAAGCAAGTCGGCAATCAGATTGATCACCACAAACAAAAGTGCATTGACAATCGTGAGGGCTTTGAGTAAAGCCAAATCGGAGTTGTTGAGTGCGTCGATGGAGGCGTAGCCCAAGCCGGGGATGCCAAAAAAGGATTCCAAGAGCAAGCTCCCGGTAAAGATAAAGGGCAGCACCGTCGAAGCCCGGGCAATGATTGGCACCATGGCGTTACGCAGCAGATGTTTGCCGAAAACCACCGGCTTATTGCAGCCCTTGGCTAACGCAGTACGCAAATATTCATTCTTGAGTTCATTAACAAAGATCGTGCGGTAAAATCTCACTCCGCCGCCCAGCCCGGAAACCACGCCCAGCAGAATGGGGAGCATCAGCGATCTCATTCCACTCCAGCCCCACACCGGAAACCAGTTGAGGTAATAACCTAAAAACCATTGTCCGGCAATGATCAACACGAGATAACTTATGCTCATACCCGCTACCGAAAGCACCAGCACTGCCCGGTCAATGAAAGTATCTTTGCACGCCGTGGCGATCAAGGCAAAGATTATGCCCAAAAGCAATTCAAAAATAAACACCGGCAGCATTACCGACAATGATGGTATGATCCCCCGGGCAATGATATGGTTGATCGGCTCCCGGGTGGTGATGGTTTTTCCGAAATTCAAGATAGTTATGTAAGGAAAGGAGCTCTTAAAATCCACCAGCTCCCGCAAAGAGTTGACAAACTGGCTGTTGAAAGGATTTGCCTGATAGCGGAAAAACTCGACTTTTGACACTCTGCCGGAAATCAACAGCTCTTCGGGGGCATTATCCAGCACCACACTGCTGACACCGCCAAGATAATATTCTTTGCTTTCAGCTTTCAAAACACCTCGGGTTATTACCTTGACGAGAACTTTTTCCGGCACTTCAAACCGTCGCTTCCAGACAAAAGTGCCATTTGCTCCACGGTCAGTTTTCAGTGGAGTACCTATTGCCGTGATACCCGGCAGCTCAAGAAGTTTATCCTGATAATCGCAAGAGGTGTAAACTTCGCTTTTGCACCAATGTCCGTAAAAGAGCGGCAGATCGCTTTTGAGTTCCCGCCGCAGATTTTCGATTTCCAAAGGTTTTGGGTTTTTACCCAGCACCGCCGCTGCCGGATCGCCCGCCGCCATTTGAAACAACACAAATGTCAGCAGCAAAACGCCCAGCATCACCAATACGGATTCGCCCAATCTGCGGATTATGAATTTCAACATTTTTTGAAAAATTCCGATTGCAAAAATCTCAAACTCATATTATCTTAAATATATAATATAATACAGAAAGAATATTTTGCCATGTCAAAAAGATTATTACTGCATATTTGCTGCGCTCCCTGTGCTTGCGGCTGTATCGACCGCTTGCGGCAGGAGGGTGTGGAGTTTGCGTTTTACTTTTCCAACAGCAACCTGAACAGCCTTGAAGAGTTTAAAAAACGCTATGCTGCGGCTGTGCAGCTTGCCGAAGTTGAAAACATCCAACTCTTTATGGATGAATACGATCACGCTTCATGGCTGAACCGCACCCAGGCTCTTGCCCATGAACCGGAGCGGGGAAAACGCTGCAATATTTGTTTTGACTGGTCATTGAGCCGTACCGCCCACGCCTGTCAGACTTTAGGCTTTGACGCTTTTGCCACCAGTTTGACCGTCAGTCCTCATAAATCGAGCAAACTCATTTTTGAAATCGGCAGCCGATACGCCAACTTTGAACCGTGGGATTTCAAGAAACAGGATGGTTTCTTAAAAGGCAACCGCCGTGCCAGAGAGTTGGAGCTCTACCGCCAGAACTACTGCGGATGTGAGTTTTCTTTAAGAAAATAACAGCAAGGGCATACAATTATCAATAATTTGTTGTTCTGCAACTTTGTATGATTATGCAGACAACTTTCCACATCCCAATAAATATTGCATAACTGTTTGATTGCCAAGCATATTATTTTTTATTTCCCGGCAAAAAGTCCATTTCTTTAAACGCAGCAGCAATAAATTATTCTTTTTTACAATCTGAAATTGAATAACTTTATACCTGATAAAAGCCGTTTTTCTCTTGACGAAAACATTTTTTTGTAATATATTGTCACCAAGGTGAGCCTATGCAAAAAAATCGCAGTACTGAAAATAACAATAAAAGTTTGCACCGGAAGCTGTTTCAGGAATTCCGGCAGCAAGCCTTATCGGCCCCAAGCGGCAGTCGTTTTCCCAGCGAGCAGATCATCAGCCGCCGCTACCACATAAGCCGTTCGACGGTCAGCCGGGTTTATAACGAGCTGGAAGCCGCCGGATACCTTGTCCGCAAACAGGGCAGCGGTACATTCATCCCGGAAACACCACTCTACCGGATATGTTATCTGTTGCCCTTTGACGATATAAGCAATAATCATGATATGGAGCTGGTACGCCGGGGCGAAGCGTTACGCAAACGCTGTGAAGCTCTGGCAATACCTTTTGAATATATTGATGCAGCCACCAACACCCGCAACAATCGGGAGCTTAACAGCGAACAATTCAAACAAATCAGTAAAAATACAGTGCTGGTCATTGGCGGATATTATTTTCGCAGCATATTTGATCAACTTATCCGGCAAAATACCAATGTAGTTTTTATCAGTGCCCAGCATGAACTTGATGTACTTTACAAAGAACGCCTGAAAATGTGGCAGCTTATAGAAATCGACCGCCGGGGCGGTATGGTAAAACTTATCAGCGAAATGGCACAGCAAGGCTGCAAAAAGATTGCCCTGCTGCACGATTTCCCCCACTATCAGCACCCGTTATTGCGGGGATACCGGCTGGGATTGCATTTGAACAAACTTGAATACAAGCCGCAACTTACAATAAATATGATCGGCGGCGTGGAATATGTTCAGCGGCGGCTGGATACGCTTTTTGAATTTAAAAGTATATACGGGTTTGACGGAATAATAATTTTAGCTGAACATTTGGCTCAAACAGTTTCCAAAGCCTGGAAAAATATGAAATATCCGGAGAAAGATCAGGTAAAAATGGCGGTTGTCAGCAAAACACTGCCCCTACAGCGCTATTGTTTTGATGTTCTGCACTTGCATCAACCATCTGCGGATGCCATTGTTGAGTATATAATGACAGCTTCGGCGTTGAATTCACCGCCATTCAAAAGGATCGTGCCAATGGAAATGACCCGTCTGTTGGCTGACAAATCAGAATAATAATTTTATAACCATGAAAGGGATGAATATGAAAAGAAACTTCACTTTGATCGAGCTGCTGGTGGTAATAGCTATTATAGCTATTCTTGCAGCTATGCTGCTGCCTGCTTTATCTGCTGCACGGGAGCGGGCAAAAGCCGCCAACTGCATGAGCAACATGCGGCAATCCGGCCTGGCGTTTACCAGTTACGCTTCGGATAACGAAGATAATCTGCCGGTGCTTTATTTTCTTCATTCAGAAAATAACAAAACAGTTTACTGGCCCGGTCTGCTCATTGGCGGCGGCTATGTTACCGGACACGCCCTGGACTGCCCTTCATTGCTGAACACACCCAAATCTTTCAGACACTCTCACGATTGGGTAAAAACCCCTGACCGGATGGCAACCAGTGATTTCAAATACCCGGACTATGCGATCAGCAACGGTATCACCATGACAGCAGTGGACGGCACTTTGCCGGTCATACCTTTGAGGAAGTTCCACGATCCCAGTGCTACATGCGTTATTGCCGACAGTTACGAACCTCAGCCTAAAGAGCGCAGCTACTTTATATTGAGTAAACTCTGGACAACTAAAACCACCTCGTATTCCATGATCGACAACCGCCACGGCGGCATGTGCAACATCATGTTTGCCGACGGGCATGTGGATACCTTTGCAGCTAAGGGCAACAAAAACACCTTTACCGCAGATAGTAACCCATACAAAAACGACTATCCCTTCAACAGCTTCAACAACAAAAATCCCTACGATCCTTTCTGGAGGCCTGAAATATGAAAAAACTTTCTACTGCACTGATTGCCGTTGCACTCTGCGCGGGTGCAGCAGCTGACGATTGGCCCTACAACCTGCGGATGGTTTCCATACCGCACCCGGTTTCGGCAAAAAAATATAACGATGCAAAATTCCGCAAAGAGCTTGCCGATTTCAAAACCGCCGGGGTCAATACCATTATGGCACATGGTTCTTTGCAATTCCTGCCCAACTTGCCCAGCGGCAAATCTCAATGGAAAAAACAGGTCGATTACACGACCGCACTGCCCTACTCCAAGGCGGTCAAAGATGCCAAGCTCAAGCTTTTTCATCACACCACCAGCACCTTTGCCCCCATCGAAGCATTACAGAATGAACAATACAAAAAATGGGTGTCACGCAATGTAAACACCGGCAAAATCGCTTTGCGGCCCTCAAAAACAGCTTATTCCGATGCTTGTTTTATGGATATGAACCACCCGGATTTCCGTAAACTTATCTTCAGCCGGATGGCGGAATATCTCCAAAAGTGTCAGGTCGATGGCTTTATGACCGACGAAGTGGAGTGGCTGCCGGATATTTACGCTTCGGGCAGTCCGGAAGGCTCCCACCAACTCTACAAAGAACGCTTTGGCGTGGAAATGCCCAAAGGCAATGTCAATATGGATGATCCGGTGTGGCGGCGGTACATCGACTTCCGCTATGCTTCCGGCGGAGAGTTTTATCAGGCAGAAATAGCTGCTTTAAGCAAAGTCGCTCCGGCAATCAAACTTACCGGCTGCCTGGCAGGCATCAGCAAGTACCACCGCCGGATCTGGGCAATGGGTTCAGCCGCCTGGCTCAAGGGGTGGAACATGGGCTTTTTTGAAATGGAAGAAGGCTTTCACCCCAAAGGCAAACGCTGCGGTTTTCTCGGCAGCAGCTACTACCCGACCTATTACCGGGAAATGGCTCTTTATAACGCCTTTACCGAAGTGTATAACTGGTACGGCAACTTTGCTCTGGGCTATCCGAATACCTGGAAAGTGGAAAATTCTGAACAATTCTATTTGTGGGCAATGTGTTCCAGTATGGGTTTCCGCTACTGGATGCGGAACTATCAGGCTGAACCACAATGGTATGAGTGGGAAGCCCAACACGAAAAAGATTTGATCAAGCCCCGGCGAATCGCCAATGTGGGGATTTTTTACCCGGAAAAAGAACGGGATTTCCGTAACGACCCGGCAACGGCCTACCGCAACTGGTCAGGCTTGAGCGAAGCACTGGCTGCCGAAAATGTAATTGCCGATCAAATCGTGGAGCTTTATTTTGAGAAGCCGGAATTGCTCAAACGCTTCGACCTTATTGTGCTGCCGCAGGAAAGCTTTATCGGCGAAAAAATGGCGAATGCTCTTTACCAGTTTGTGGAAAATGGCGGAACCTTGCTGGCGGTAGGTATTTCCGACACACAAGACCCGTTCAGCAAAAATCAGTCCCCCAATAAGTTGCTGAAACTCTTCGGCATCAAAGAATACAGTAAAAAGCCCAGCGGAACCGTAGCTGCCGCCCAGATCAACAAACTTATTCCCGGCGAAAAAAGTAAGGTGGTGATCGTTGCCAACAAACCTGGCTTTACCCAAGTTGTACCGGATTCCGGGGCAAAAGTTGTTGCAACAGCCCCCAAGGCAGGGAATATTCCGGCAGCGGTGGTAAATAAGTACGGCAAAGGCAAAGCAGTGCTGATTCCCGCCAACTGGGGCGACCGGCTTTACAGTCTGCCTTATCAGAAAAAAGCCAAATTCAATCAGACCGCTGACTTCAGCCAGCGTAAAGTCTTTGCCAAACTGGTCAGAGCTCTGTTGCCTGATGGCGAAGTTGTCAGTGTGGATAATCTCCCCAAAAAATATCTCCTCAACGCCTTTGATACCGCCGGTCACGGCGACCGGATATGCCGCACCATCCATATTCTGGACAGTTTTGACGGCTACGAAAAAGGCGAAACTATTGCCATGAAAAACCGCCCCTGCCGCTTCAAACCGTTGGCGGAACGCAACGGCGGCAAAGATTTGCTGATCACAGTCCGGAAATTCCCGGCAATGAAAGAAGTCCGGCTGCTTTCGCCGGATAATAAAACGGTCGAAAAGCTTGACTTTACTAAAGGTAAAAAATCTGGAGAGTGGATCATAACTGTTCCCGCCGAACAAGTTAAACGCTATACTGTGATAGTTTGCGACCCCGGTAAATAAATTCAGAGTCATTCTCAATATAGATTACTGAACTTAATTTTGCTTTATACAATTTACCCGGTAAAGCATGGTATTTGCTTTATCGGGTAATATTTTTGCGTTCTAAAAGGTAGACTATATCAACTTATATGTAGCTGTGAATAATAAAAAAGCAGGTTGTTTTTTTTGTAAAACAACCTGCTTGATGCTTAAATCAACGCATTATTTGCTGTGATATTCTGTATGCAGCAAATGATGGGCTTTTTCGCCGCCAACTTCGCCCAGATATTCAGCGTAGAGTTTCTGAATATCTTTGTTTTCGTGCGAAAGCCGCAGTGTTTTGCGTTCATCTTCGGTATAGAGCCCTTTCATCCGTTTTTCCAGCAGCGCCGAATCGCCGTGCAGGAAGGGCTGACCGCCACCGTTGATACAACCGCCGGGGCAAGCCATGATTTCGATTGCCTGAAAACGATTGGGATCATCACGCACCATATCCAACACTTTGCGGGCATTGCCCAGTCCGGAGCAGACTGCTACATTGATGCTCTTACCGGGAGCCAGCTGAACAGTGGCTTCTTTGATACCATCCAAACCACGCACTGCCCGGAAGTTGATAGCATCGCCGTCAAGGTTCTTGCCGTTGAGCATGTAGTAAACCGAGCGGCAGGCAGCTTCCAACACCCCGCCGGTCACGCCGAAGATGTCAGCGGCACCGCTGGATTCACCCAACGGGCTGTCGTAAACATCATCTTCCAGATTGGCGAGGTTCACACCGGCTTCTTTGAACATCTTGCAAAGTTCACGGGTTGTCACCACATAGTCTACATCCCGCACACCGTCGTTGGAGAATTCCGGACGGGCAGCTTCGTATTTCTTTGCCTGACAGGGCATGATGGATACCACGATCAAATCTTTGGGTGCCACACCGATCTTTTCGGCATAGTAGCTCTTGGCAATAGCTCCAAACATCTGCTGCGGTGATTTGCAGCTGGAAGGTATGTGCAAAAGATCCGGGTAATTGTGTTCAATAAAGTTGATCCACCCGGGGCAGCAACTGGTCAGGATCGGCAGATTTTTGTTTGCCTTGATCCGTTCCACGATCTCGTTGCCTTCTTCCATGATAGTCAAGTCAGCAGAAAAGTTGGTATCAAAAACCTTGTTGAAACCCAAGGCCCGCAAGCCTGCAACCAATTTACCGGTCACCGGTTCGCCGGGATCAAAACCGAATTCCTGACCGACTGCCACCCGGACAGCCGGAGCAGTCTGCACTACCACGGTCTTACTGGGATCATTGATGGCATCCCACACTTTCTTTACATAACTTATACCGGTAATGGCACCCACCGGGCAGACATTGACGCACTGACCGCAGAAGGTGCAGTTGGATTCTGCCAGCGGGATCAAGCTGGCGGTACCGACTTTAGCTCCGAAACCACGGCCGTAACCGGTCAAGGCTCCTACGGTCTGAATTTTATTGCAAACTGTTTCGCAGCGGCGGCACATGATACATTTGGAAAGGTCGCGGCGGATGGCTTCGCTGGAAGCATCAGCCTTAAAGCGGTTGCGTTCACCGGCGTATTTGATTTCTTCAATACCGAACTCGGCTGCCAGTTCCTGCAATTCACAGTTCTGATTTTTGGCACAGGTCATACAGGTCTGGGGGTGATCGCTCAAAAGCAGTTCCAGAATAGTACGGCGGGCGTTCAAAGCACGCTTACTGTTGGTATGTACTTTCATGCCTTCCATGACTGGAGTTGCACAGGAAGGCGCCAGGTTGCGGCGGTTTTCCACTTCCACCACGCAGATACGGCAGGATGCCGGATTGTTGGAGATACCGCAACCACCGATCTTATCGCAATGACAGAGTGTCGGAATTTTTATATTGAGTTTTTTGGCGGCATCAAGAATAGTTGAATTCGCCGGAACGGAAACGGCTTTTCCGTTGATCGTAAGGTTTACCATTTTGCTATCCATAATAAGATTTATCCTTTGACGATGGCTTTTTTGGGGCAGTTGTCGATGCACTGACCGCATTTGATACATTTAGTTGGATCAATAAAGTGCTTCTGTTTGAGTTCACCGGTAATAGCTTCCACCGGGCAGTTGCGTTTGCACTTGGTACAGCCCACGCAATCATCGGTAATGCTCAAAGTATAGAGGTTCGGGCAGCTGCCAGCCGGACATTTCTTATCCCGGACATGTGCCAGATATTCATCCTTAAAGTAACGCAGCGTGTTCAAAATCGGATTTGGCGCAGTCTGCCCCAAACCGCACAATGCCGTATCAGCAATGGTGCGGGCGAGCTGTTCCAATTCGTCAAGCATTGCTTCAGTGCCGGTGCCGTTGCAGATTTGCTCAAGCATTTCCAGCATGCGGCGGTTGCCGATTCGGCATGGAGTGCACTTGCCGCAGGATTCATCTTTGGTAAATTCCAGATAAAACTTTGCCATGGAGGGCATACAATCTTTATCCGAAAGCACGATCATACCGCCGGAACCCATCATAGAGCCGATACGCTGCAAGTTGGCGTAGTCAATGGGTGTATCCAGATTTTCTTTGGTTATACAGCCGCCGGAAGGCCCGCCGGTCTGCACGGCTTTGAACTCTCTGCCGCCGGAGATACCATCGCCGATTTCGTAGATGATTTCCCGCAGCGTAGTACCCATAGGCACTTCCACCAGACCTACATTGTTGATCTGCCCTGCCAGAGCAAACACTTTAGTTCCGGAGTTACCGCTGATACTGCGCACCCAGTTGCCGTTTTCATCAAATTCAGCTTTCCAGTTACCGATCTGGCGATACCATTCGGCACCCTTCTGGATGATTACCGGTATGGAAGCGTAAGTTTCCACATTGTTTACATTAGTTGAGCAGCCCCAGACACCGCCGCCGATGTTTGCCGGGAACGGAGGTTTGGTAGTAGGTTCGCCACGCAGACCTTCCATGGAGTGGATCAAAGCAGTTTCTTCCCCGCAAACGAATGCTCCTGCACCGAGCTTGATTTCGATATCGAAGCAGAAGTCGGTTCCCATGATGTTCTTTCCGAGGAGTCCGAGTTCACGTGCTTCGTTGATAGCGATCTGGAGACGGTTCACAGCCAGCGGATATTCAGCACGGATGTAAACCAAACCGTTCTGAGCACCGATTGCATAAGCACCGATTGCCATAGCTTCAATAATACTGTTGGGGTCACCTTCCATGATGGAGCGGTCCATGAATGCTCCGGGGTCGCCTTCGTCAGCATTACAGATGATATATTTTTCATCAGCAGCAACACCTGCTGCGATTTTCCATTTGAGACCTGTGGGGAATCCGG
>JAZMZK010000025.1:0-12306 GCA_045585955.1 Victivallaceae bacterium | reverse complement strand
ATCTTTGACATTAACTGCAATGGAGCCGCTGAAGCCGTCAGTGATTACTAAATCATCGCCATCTTCTTTGCCATCTGTAATCAATGCTGCAGCACGGCTCCAGTAGCTCCACTCAGCATTACCGGTGCTTTTTACGGTGATTTTACCGGTAAGTTTTTCCAGAGTCAGAGACTTGGCAAAGATTGCGTAAGTTGTCGCCGTATTACCGGAACAATCATTTGTGATATTGAATTTGCCGGAAATATCTCTGGCGGTAAAATCTCCGGTTTTCATCCCATATACGGTAAGCTCTCCATATGCTTTGCCTGAAACT
This sequence comes from Victivallaceae bacterium, assembly GCA_045585955.1. GTDB lineage: Bacteria > Verrucomicrobiota > Lentisphaeria > Victivallales > Victivallaceae > SIG78. The sequence continues at coordinate 11,993 of JAZMZK010000025.1, read as the reverse complement.
GTGAAATTGCCGGCAATATCTGTTGCAGCACAATTAAGCCCCTGTGCTGTGCAATCCAAATCTGCGGCAATGATTCCATAGACCTCCATATCTCCAACGCCGGTGTTTTGCCCCGAAACGGTCACATTCTGCAAAAATCTGCCGCCCTGAATTTTAATTTTATTAGAAGAAGTATAACCGGCAACAGTTGCATTCTCAACATCAGGTGAACCGGAATTGGCAACATTCAAAGTTTTGGCGGCGTTGTTGGAAATCAATACAGCATTATCCACAGCCAGTTGCACACCATAAACACTCGGCCAGGTACTTTTTATGGTAATGTTGTTATCCAGCACCAGACGCTTGCTCTTGGAAGCATCAAGGGCGATCATTTCATCTGTAACCTTGATATCGGCTTTATTGGTAAATGCCGTATATTCTTTATTGGTTTTGGCTGGGGCGGTGGATTTGGTTTCAAATATTTCCGCATTATCGCCCAAAGCGTTTTTGAACATGGCTGATACATAAAGATCATTGCCTTTTTTGACCAGACCATAGGTGTAAAGTTCGTTGCCCCTGATCAGATCGTTATTCATCTTGTCATACTGAGCATCGCTGAACAGCTCTGTCCACTCAATATTTTTAGCTTTACTGATGATCTTGAACTCTCCGAGCAGACCATACTCTACTTGCACGCTGGTATAAGTTTGATGGGTTGCTTCCGTTGCCTGCCAGAGGACATTATTCTTTTGTTTGGCATCGTTGATTTGCAGAGTCAAATCTTCCACACCGGTAAATCCGCCGATAACCTTTGAACCGGATTCAATGGTTACTTTGTCGGAGCCTTTGCCCAGACTGACAAGTCCGGTCAATACCGATTTGCCGGTAATGGTGATATTATTATTGTTCTGCCCACTCCCATCCTCAACAACCTGTATGGCATAAGCATAGGCAGCTTTGCCTTTATCGGTGACCTTGGCGGTGATTTTAGCATTGTCAATAGTCAAATTGCCACTTCCCAACTGAACTGCTTTGGCTGAAGTTTTACCGGTTGCGGTAATGTTGGTGCTTAAAACCGCCTCTATACCATTGCCCGCCTGAATACCGTAAGCATCACCGTTTTTGCCGGTAACACTGATTGTCCCCTCAAGACGGTCATTCAAAACAACGGAAGTGTTACCGATTTTAACAACAGTTGTTGCAATATTGCCGCAGGCGATCCCGGCAGCGTACTCATCGCCTTTGACAGTGATCTTACCCAGATCCAGCCCGGATTTACTCAAAACAACATTGTTCCCAATCTCGAATGCTTTGGCTGTAAGCCCGGAAACTTGCAGATCCATCTTACTCATATCATAAACGCTTAAATCACCCCAACTGTTAAATCCGCAGGCAGTTTCGGTACTGGTTACCTGAAGTTTTCCGGAAATATTTCGGGCATAAATATCATCATTTCCGGCATACAGCAGAGTACTTTCCGCAAAATTGCCCTTGGCAGTAACACTCTTATTGCCGGTAAAATCTCCCAGATTTATGTAGTTTTCTGCCTTGATTCCGTAAGCAATTGCCGTACAGCCGTTTGCCGTAATATTCCATTTACCGGTAACACCTTCAAAGAAAGCAACATAGGCAGAAATACCATACGCTTGGGCTTCGGAAATAGCATCTTTTGATTTATTATCTGCCGCAACGGTAAGGCTGCCGGTAAAGCCGCCAAAACCAAAGATGCCTTGGGTGCCGGTAATACCGTACCCATCAACAATACCGTCGGAGTCTTTGCTGGCGGAAGCTTTAACATTTATATTTCCGGAATAATTGGTCAAGCCGATCATATTGGCTTGGATACCATACGCCGAACCGGAATTTTTCAGTTGGCTGTTTACCGTGATCGAACCGGTGGTTTTGCCGCCGAAAACCAAATTGGAACTCGCATAAAATCCGTAGGTATAACCTGTGTCTGAATTATTCTTTACACGCAATGAACCGGTAAAGCCCCGGGCAATGGAAACAGTTTCTCCTTTTACTGCATAACCCAATGCGTAATTGCCCGCAGTGTTGATATCCATTGAGCCGGAAAGTTTTTCCAAACTTAATTTTTCAGCAACAATAATACCGGCTCCCTGAACCATCTCTTTGGCTGATTTGGCTGAAATTTTGAACTTGCCGGAAAAATCTCCGGCACTTAAAGAGTCTGCCGTTATACCGAAACCGTATGCGTAAGAGTCTGCTTGAGAGGCAACTGTAAAATTACTGCGGAAATCAGCATCGGAAATTATTTTATAACCTTCAATACCAGCTGCACTTGCACTTGAATTTGCGTGGGTTGCAATACTGGAGATATTGAAGTTGAGCCGCATGACAGCGCCCCCCACCTTCAGATCGGCATAACTGTACCACCCGTTGGCAAAACTATCTACTGAAGAACTTTTCATCGTTACTTTAGCAGTTTTTGCCGCCATATTGGAGTAGATAGATGGTGTTTCAGGGTTGCCGCCAGATTTAAAAACAACCCCGGTTGCTTCCCAACCAGTGGTGTTGTTTACCGTAATATTGCTGTTCAGAACCACATGACGAGGGGTAGAAGAAGTGGAAACTGTTATTGCTGCCTCCGTTTCTTTTACAGAAATATCCGCCTTGGCGGTAAGGGTGAGAAATTCACTCGTTACATAATCATCGATTTCAACCGGATAGTTTAGCTTGTAGTTATAAATCATAGCAACCTCCTGAAAATGCAAGTGTTAACGGTTTTATTGCTACTATAGCACCCCGAATAACAAATGCAAATATTTTTCAGCTCCGGCAGAAGATTTTTTTATTTGATCATTGTTTGGCAACATGCTGTGTGCGGAATTTGCCGGGCGATATATTTTTGTATTGCTTGAATTGAGCTGAAAATTCGTAAGAATTGTTGTAACCCAGAAGTTCCGAAATTTCTTTTATGCTCAAATGGTTGTCCAACAACATGACTTCGGCGGCGTTTATCCGGCAGCGGATCCGGTATTGTCCCGGCGAACAGCCGGTTTGCGCCCGAAAGAGTTTCCGGAAATTTTCGTAGCCTACCGAGTGGAGGCGGCAGAACTTCTGCAACGAAAATCTGCCGGTGAAATCTCTGCTCAACAGCCCGCATGCCAAATCCACCAGATCGTGGTATTTACTGCCGGAAGCTCCGGAACTTGCCAGTTTTTTCAAGTCGCTTAAAAGTGTGACACTATCAACTATACACGAGGTGAACTCACTATCCGGAACATGGTTCAAACGGCAGCCCAAATGCCAGAATCTTTTCGCAAATCCCGCAATACACTCCACCGGCAAAGTCTGTACCGGCGGAGCCAGCGGCAGCTGCTCCAGACTGTTCAACGCCTGAAAAAGCTGGGGGCCGATCTCCAGATAACACTCCAGATAATTTGATTGCACATCCACATAGTTGGAGTGTTCAATATTGGGTAGCCGTACAAACATACTGCCGCAAGAGAGATCGTAAACCATGTTGCGGCTGTCCACATACTTGCCGGAGCCTTGCAGAACCAGCACCACCACAAAATTAGGATAACGCCAGTTGATCCGGTCTTTATAAACATTTTTACGGAGAAACCCCGCCCCCAGACATTCGCCGTCAAGCCGGGTACCGGCAGTACGCATTACCCGGACTCTGTCGATCCGGTCAAGTTCCGGCATCGGCTCCTGATCCGGCGGAAAAGGCAAAACATTACCTAAATTACCAAATAACATATTTATTTATACCAAAAAACACATTGTATACTCATTGATAATGGTGTATACTATAATGTGACATTACCAATATTCAAATATAATCAGGATTTTTTTATGTTGTTGAATAAACTTTTTTATCAATCGCCGGGGGTATTGAGTGCCAATACATTGCCGGTTCGGGCTGCACTTTTTAACTTTGCCAGCGAAGCCGACGCTTTAGCGGCAGCCGGAACTCCGGAGCATGGAGAATATTACAAAAGTTTGAACGGCAAGTGGCATTTCCGTTATCTGGAAAACCCCAATGAACTTACAGAAGATGATCTGCTTGCCGATTTGTCGGCTTACGATACCATCACTGTACCGGGGGCGTGGACTCTTCAGGGATACGACAAACCCCATTATACCAATGTCAATATGCCCTACAAAGATATTGCCCCGAGTGTTCCGGAGTGCAACCCTTGCGGGATTTATCAGCGCAGATTTTCTTTGCCGGAAAACTGGCAAAATCGCCGGATGATCCTGCATTTTGACGGTGTGGAAAGCTGTTTTGCCTTAAAAGTAAACGGGCTGGATGCCGGTTTTGCCAAAGACTCCCGGGCGGCACGGGAGTTTGATATAACCAACTTTTGCCACGCCGGAGAAAATACTTTAACGGTAGTGGTGGTCAAGTGGTCGGATGGTAACTTTATTGAAGATCAGGATATGTGGTGGCACGGGGGGATCGTGCGGGATGTATATTTGCTGGCGTTGAACAAAAATCACATCAGCGATATTTTTGCTTCTGCCAGCTTATCCGATGATTACAAAGATGGTATACTTAAAGTCACCGGAGCATTGCACCTTGCCGATCACCCATCTGGAACATGGAAAATGCAGCTGAAACTTTACGATGGTGCCGGTAAATTGGTGAAAAACTCCGCCAGCGAGATCGAATTTCCCAAATCCCGGGTCGACACCAATCATCTGGTCTGTTACGAAAATCAGGGTGTGGCGGAGATCGTTGTACCCCGCGTTCAGGTGTGGAGTGCCGAAAAACCTTATTTGTATAAGTTAAGTGCCGTACTCCTTGCCCCCGACGGCAGCGAAGTGGATTTTATTGCCGTAAGAGTAGGCTTCCGGCGGCAGGAGATCAAAGAACGCCAATTATTGATCAACGGCGAAAGAGTGCTTTTCTGCGGGGTGAACCGCCACGAAAGCCATCCCCGCAAAGGCAGAACGGTGAACCGGGAAGATATGCTCCGGGATCTCAAGTTGATGAAACAACATAATATCAACGCCATCCGCACCAGTCACTATCCGGACACTCCGGAGTTTTACGATCTTTGCGACGAATTGGGCTTTTATGTGTGGGACGAAGCCAATATCGAACACCACGCCTATTACAGCAGTTTTTGCAGCAATCCGGCGTGGGCGGGAGCTTTTATCGACCGTGCTGTGGACTTGGTGGAGCGGGACAAAAACCATCCGTCAGTGATTGTTTGGAGCATGGGCAACGAGTCGGGCATCGGTGCTAATCATGCGGCGATGGCGGGCTATATCAGATACCGCGACCCCAACCGGGTTTTGCATTACGAGGGGGCTATCCACTCCATGCAATACGCTCAAAAGCCCATGCGGAATTTGTTTACCAGCGACATTGTTTCGCCCATGTATCCGCCGCCGGAAAAACTCTACGAGTGGAGCAAGATCGCCATTCACGATCCCCGCCCCTACATCATGTGCGAATTTTCTCACGCCATGGGCAACAGCAACGGCGAACTGGCTGATTACTTTGAAGCCTTTGAAAAATGCGAAGGCATCCAGGGCGGCTTTATCTGGGAGTGGTGCGACCACGCCATTTACAAAAAGACCGATGACGGCAAAGAGTTCCTCGCTTACGGCGGCGACTTTGGTGATACGCCCAACGATGGAAACTTTGTCTGCGACGGTATCGTGGGTGCCGAACGGGATATCCACCCCGGTTTGCTGGAATATAAGTACCTTGCCCAAGGTATAAAGTTCCACGCCACCGACCCCGCTAACGGTATTTTTGAGCTGGAAAACCGCCAGTATTTCAGCGATTTTGCGGCATACAAATTGCTTTGCACCATCGAAATCGACGGCAGAAAAGTTTACCGCAAAGAGCTTGCCATGCCCCAAATAACGGCAAAATACGGCAGCAAAGCTCTGGTAAAAATCAACTACCCCAATTGGAGCAAATATGCGGGCAAAAGGGTATTTATCACTTTGCAGGCAGTGTTGAAAAAATCTTTATGGTGGGCGGAAAAAGGCTATTCGGTGGCATACGAACAGTTTGAATTGCCAATAAAACTGACTTTGCCGGAAGTTAAAGAAGCTGAAGTAAAGGTGAAAATTTCCCAAACTCCGGAAAATTATCTGCTGGAATGCGGCAGCTGGCAAATTAGAATAAACCGCCAGACCGGCGAAAGCCAGTGGCACAAAGACGGCAAAATTGCGGCATTTTCTGCTGCGGAACCCTGGTTTTACCGGGCTCCGATCGATAACGACGGTTTCCGGCTGCCCCAGCTGAACAATGCTGCCCGCCCCATAACTTTTTGGCGTGAGCAGGGTTATGATAACTTTACAGCCAAAGCTGTTTCTGTGGAGTGTGCTGCCGGAAAAATCATCATCACCCGCCAGCTGGGGACGGAATTTTTGAGCGAAAATATCATTCATACCCTGACGATCATTCCCCAAGATAACGGTTCGATCAAACTTGCGAACACTTTTGATATACCCGATAGCTTCAAAGATCTGCCTCGGGTGGGCTTGCGTTGGCTCTTGCCCAAAGCCTTTGACAGTGTGGAGTATTTGGGTATGGGACCGCATGAAAATTACATCGACCGTTGTGCATCAGCTGTTTACGGTAAATTTGCCATGTCAATATCGGAACTGCCCGGTAACTATCTGTTGCCCCAGAGTGCGGGCAACCGGACGGGGGTGGAGAGTTTGTGCGTAAAACAAAAAGAGTTGGCGTTTGAAGTCAAAGGCAGCAAAACTTTTGAGTTTTCCATTCTTCCATACAGTGACTCTGAACTCTTTGAAGCCAAGCATTGGCACGAACTGCCGGAACAAAATTTCCAGTATCTTTATACAGATTTGAAACACCGGGGAGTGGGCACTCGCAGCTGCGGGCCACAGCTTAACGGGCGCTACCGCATCCAGCCGGGCGAATATAAGATAAGTCTGGAAATAATTTAACCCAGGAGGAGCAAACAAGATGCAAAACAGAAAATTCACACTCATTGAATTACCGGAGAGGTATTCTGAAAAAAAACGAAGCTACGAAGGGAGGTTATTCACCTTAATTGAGCTTCTCGTAGTTATTGCCATCATCGCAATTTTAGCGGCAATGCTGCTGCCGGCACTTTCCGCCGCCCGGGCACGGGCTCAAGCATCCAGTTGTACGAGCAACCTGAAGCAACAGGGTACATACCAAATTATGTATGCCGGTGATAACAACGATCATCTGACCGGCCCCCATGGGCATGTTGCAAACGATACAACTTATCAGCAAAAATTGGTCAAAAGCGGTTATGTACCTTCTTCTTATGATTGGAAAATCGACCGGGAAGCTGCTAAATATTTTGTTTGCCCCGCCAGCAGTGATCTGATTACCGGCGATATGAATGATGATGGAGCTTCTCAAATTTACGGATATGTTGCCGCACCAAGTGCCCATTCTACAAAAGGCTGGGCAAAATATTACATACCCGATTATGTACACGGCAAATCCAGCAATACAGAAAGCGGCGACCCGTCAGCAACACCGTTAATGGCGGATTCTGTATGGACGACCCAAAAGTCTATGTGGTACACACTGCCATGTCCATGTTACAGCTCTCCCAAAAAAGGTGCGTATCTGGTACACAGTAAAATGGCAAATATGCTGTTGGTGGATGGTCATGTTGAACCATGGGCAAAAGAACAGTTCAGTTTCTCGCAGAACAAATGGCACGATCTGGTAGTATTTGATGTGCTTTAAGTTGGCAAAAAGATACAATAGCAACATACTTTGTGCAGTTACATCTGCAAACTGATACCCCGATATAAAAGGTATTTTCACTTATGAATTGCGTAAAAAACACCTTAATTACTTTGCTGGCGACCGTCGGCGTTATACTGACAGCGGAAAATCCCAACCTGATCCTGAATGGTGACTTTGAGGGCAAAGGCGGTTGTTGGACTGATTTTGCCAAAGGAGTGTGGAAAAACTCAATCCATACCGAAGAGGCGTCTTGGAACAAGTGTTACCGCATGGAATTGCAGAAGTTTCAGAAAAATAAAAAAGGCACCCGGGCGGTCAGCGGTTTTCTCGCAGTCGGCAGAACAGCCAAACATGTCGGTATCCCGGTCAAAGCCAATACCGACTATGAAATATCTTTTTCTTTGAAAGCCACTTTTCCGCAAACGGTGTTTTCGGTCTCCGCAACCACCTGGGACGGGTTAACAGCCAATCAATGGTCAACAGGCCGCAAAAAGGTAAAATGTTCCACTCCCAAATTTGCCTTTAATTCCAAAGACTGGACCCGCTGTCGCACCACTTTCCGCACGGGACCCAACGCCAAAGCTGCGGCAGTTACATTTCAGGTATGGGGGGATGAAAGCCAGCAGAAAAATTTTAAAATTGAGCTTGGCCAATATTATATGATCGACAATGTGGAAATGCGTGAAATTTCCAACATCAACTCATTGTTCAATTCTGTTCCTGCCGCCCCGAAATCCTCTGCTGCAGATCGTGCCGATGTCTTTACATTGCCTGCCAAATTTACTGTAGATCACCTTTATAATCAGGGGGGTAAAAAAGCTCCCGCTCCGGTAGTTGCAGAGATGTCTGACGGGGGCGATGTGCTGATCATCAAGGCACAATGCAAGGTAAACGGCAAACTTCGGGATGGAAACAGCGAAAATGAAAACCTTTGGCAGAAAGGCGATGTACTGGAAATATTTTTCGGCGATCAGCAGTTTGCCATCGGTGCCGGCGGCGGCCGGTATAATAAAATCGACCGGTGGTATGGCAAGGTAGTTGCAAAAAATGACAAGGCATGGCATGTCGAACTGCGTTTTCCTTATACTTTGATTGGCAGAAAAGAAGTGATCGACTTCAATATTGCCCGCTCCAACGACAAAAATTCCACGGTAACTCTGGCAAGTCGGGTAGTGGGGTTCAACGATAAAAAAAACTTTGTGCATCTGGTTTTTCCTGAATACAGAAATGTACTGAAAAAAGAGTTCTCCAGTGTACCAAAGGAAGTTGCCCAACAAGTATCATCTCTGGATAAAATGCCGTTGAAAGAGTTATGGGCAGCAGCAGAAAGTCTGCGGAACAATATCCGTAATATAAAATTCGGACAAGCGAAATTTCTTCTGTCACGCCGCAATACGGTCAGCGATTGTGCCGAACCGCTGCTCATTTATCCGGAGAATCTGATCAATGAAAAAGATACTGTCAGCGTAACTGCGGCAAGCAACGAAACAGCTTCGCTGCCGCTGGCACTGACCAACCGCACCAACCGCACAGAACGCTATCAGATAGCCATTCATAAAAACAGTCCACAAAACAGTTATGAAAAAATGTCTTTGGGGGAAGGTTCTCCAAAAGTTATTATCCACGAAGCAGTTATCGTCAAAGATAATGACAGTGCCAATCCCACCCGCCGTTATGATGCACTGGTTAAACTCAACGAAGCGGGCATTGTAACTGTTGCTCCCGGCGAAAATGCACTTTTATGGATAAACTTTGACTGCCGTCAGGCAAAAACCGGCGAATACAAGGGGTTTCTGCGGGTAACACCTTTGAGCGAACCGGCAACAGTTAACCGGAAAAACTACAAAGGCAGTTTGAAAGATTTCCCGATAAGCGTAAAAGTGTTAGATATAAAACTGCCTTATCTGGATGATATTTGTCTGTTGGGACGGGATATAAGCGACAGCTTTTTCCAGTTTAACATGGATATGAACGCCGGTTCATTCATCGTTTCGCCTTTCTGGTTCAAATTCGGCTTTGATGCCCAAGGCAACCGGATAAAGAAATATATTGATTTGCCGACGGTTGCCGCAAGGGTCAAGCTGATGCGGGAGAAATATCCCCATATAAAAACCAAATTTTTCATAGGTTACAGCACTTTTACAGTTTCCACCGCCATGATCAATAAGCTGGATATTTTTACTCCCCGCGGCAGGCAGGCGTGGATGGAACAAGTCCGGGGAATTGCTGAAAGTATGAAACGCGCCGGGGTGCGTTACGATGAATATACAATGGAACTTTTAGACGAACCGCTGCTTATGGATATGAAACGGGATTTGGAAGCTGCCAGACTCGCCCGGCAGGCAGACCCCAATATGCGTATAAGCATAACATGGGCGACAGACGGCAGCAGTACCGATTTGCGTAAACAACGGCATAAAGCCAAAGAGATACGCGAGTTTGATCAATATCTTTCTGAACATGTTTTCTGGTATGGGTTACCGGCCAGAGAAGATTTCCGTACAATGATAAAGGATTTTAAAAATAATGGCAAATTGTGCGGATTCTATGCCTGCAGTACCTCGATGCAGTTGCCGCTTTACAGCTATTACCGTATGCACGCGTGGAATGCGTATAAAGCCAATGCCGCCGATCCAATCATGCTTTATAATCTGATCAACTGTTCCTGGGGGACTTCCGGCGCAACCAGTTGGAAACGCACGGAATCCGGCGGTATAACTTACCGTTACGGCGACCGGTGCATCAAAAGTATCCGCAGCGAAGTATTGCGGCAGGGCTTTGACGATATGCGTTATATGAAGCTGTTGCGGCAAACTCCCGGCGGAAAGAAGCTCGCCGATGAGCATTTTAAAAAGGTTACTCAAAACTATAATGCCGAAAATGCCGCCGACGAATTCCGCACCGCCGCACAGAAGTTTTTGACCGGGCAAAAATAAACATTATCCAGCCGGGTAAATGCTGAATAACTTGGAAAATAAACTGAATGTTGATTTTTTCAAGTTATTTTTTTCTGCTGCCGATTAAAGCTGCCGGAACCCGCTGTAACGCTCTGTTGTCTGAAAATTCTGTAATAACCAGGTTTTTTTATGTTAGATTTACCGGCAGCTTTTCAACAGGCTTTATATCGTACTTTTATATTACTGGCAAGTGCTCTTACTTTAGCATTTTTCTGGTCTTATTTGCACCTCCCGGAAGGCAATCTTATGATTGCTGTACTGGCGGCACTTTCGGCTGTCAGGATTGCATCCTTTTCCAGTTGGGGTTGCAACGATGTATCCAAAGTGAGATAAACCGGATGATTGATGTTTTTACGGTAAATGATTTCTTCCAGCCCAGTTCGTCCGTGTTTTGAATCCCTACCAGTTATTTCACTGCTGTGCTGGATATGACCGATCCATGTTGCGGCAAACCGTCCAGCTTTTGTATAAATACGCAAGTTTTCTTTATGTGTACGGAACAATTTATTTTTGACCAGAAGCTCACCGTTGCGGTCAAAAATTTCCGGCAGATTGACTTGGGCATTGATCACACTGCTTCCGGCAAACTCTTCTGCAAGAGCAAAATACTTTTTTGCTTCTTCTTTTTTGCCGCGATTCTGATAAAAAACAGCAAGATTATATGTCCCGACAGCGTGGCGGCGTTTTACCAGTTCCTTGAAGATTTCTTCTGCTTCATCATCACAACGGAAAACCTGATCCATTTCTCCGTCAGCATATTTGACACCCAGATTGTTCCAACAGTCAGAATTATTTTGAATAATTCCAGCAATCAAAGCGGCATCGGTGACATCCGGCGGATTGGGGAATGTCTCCACGCCAATCGTTTTGCCGTTTTTGTGAAGAAAAAACTGATAATCACGCAGCATCCAGCGACCACTGGTATCGGTATGGATGCGGAAGTAGAGATTATTTCCCAAATTCCAAACGACATCGTCATCGTAAAAATCCTTTGGCATATCAGAATCCATAAATGGTTTTATCAATCGCTTGGTTTCCTCTTTGGAACAGCGTTTGAAACCGGATTTATCCAGGCTTTTGGTCAATTCTGATTCGTGGGTAAAATTGATTGCCCGGATGGTAGGGTTAGGATAGAGCAGATTTTCCCATATCGGCTGTTGTTTGAATTCATCAGACATCCAACGCATATCATCTTCACGATCAGCCATAAGATTGTCTGCGATCAATGCTTCGGTTGCCTGCGAATTGTAATTCCAGTTCGGCAGCGTGATTACCGCAGGTTGTGGAATTTTGATCATCTTGCTGATTTTGGAAACAGCAGGTCTGCCTGTAAGTTGTGCAATCACTTCCGGTCCGTT
>JAZMZK010000024.1:0-33787 GCA_045585955.1 Victivallaceae bacterium | reverse complement strand
AATATTCTTGTTCAATTTCATATATACCTCTTTCGTTTCAACATGTCAAATATTGACATCAACTAAAACGGGAGCTTGGCAAGTTTTTGCAAATGCTTTTCAAGATCCCCTATTTTTCGAAAAACATGTTTATTGACAATATAGCATAAATATTGCTTAAAACAAGTAAAAAGATTGGAATTGCTTTTATTACTTGTAATAAAAGCAATTCCGGTGAAAAGGTTTGGGAAAAAGGGGTGGAGTTTGAGGAGGGGAAAAAGGACCTTTCCTCCAAAAGGTCTTTTTCCCCTCCTCAAGTCCTCAACCCATTTTATTCACACACTTTACTCGCCGCAGGCGGTGTTTACTGCGAATGATCTTACTGCCAGTTTTTCGTCTACTTGGAAGCGTAATCTGTATAGGAGTTTTTCGGCTTCGGTCATTGCCCGTTTGGCGGTTATGGGGTCGGGTGTTTCCGGCAGAGCGGTATTTTTGAAAAATTCCGGATTGCTTATGGAATTTTTGTCGCCGGTTTCGCTCCAGAGCCACACTTGGGCGCAGTAGGTGTGGATCAAACTCAAAAACTCTTTCCGCAGCATCAGGTAATAACTTGCGGCGGCGTTGTCCCGCTGTTCGGTAATGCGTTTTAGCAAACTTTTATCTTCCACATTGGCGGCTTGTTCCAGGCGTTTTTCCCAGCTGACATCGGCTTTTCTGCCGCTTTCTTCAGATAATTTTTCGGTCAGCTCCAGCATTTCGTCAGCCAGATTTGAGGCTTTGACAATGTTCCCGGCGGAATTGAAAATAAGTTCGCCCAGCAATGTGCAAAGTTCTTCGGCACCCGAAAAATCGTACTGCATACTGTTGGTCAAAAGCGGCAGCAGCTGACACCGTGAGCGGGTGGTGGCAAGCAGTGCCGATGGGTTGCCGGTCAGCAGGATGAAAATCACTCCGGGATCGGGTTCTTCCAGAGTTTTCAAGAAAGCGTTTTGAGCTTCGCTGTTCATGGCATCGCAATTATGGATCACGCCGATTTTTCTGCCGTCAAGATTGCTGCTGGCAAGCTCAAATTGCTGAACAAACCACCTTAAAGTGTTGGGTTCGGGGGCATTTTCTTCGCCGATGCGGATGTATCCGGCTTTGCCCGAGGGCGAAAGCTCAAACATTTCCTGATAAGTGTGTTCAGCGATCTGGCGGCAGGTGCGGCACTCGCCGCAAGGTTCGCCGTCAAACATGGGACTTTGGCAGACGGTCATTGCCGCAAGGTACATGGCTCCGGCTTCCCGCCACGCCGGATCGTCGCCGTACAGGAGATAGGCTCCGCCCAGTTTTTTGTTTTTGGCGGCGTTCAAAAGTCCGGCAGTCAAATTGGGAAATTTGGTTTCAAAATCACGATAAAGCATTGTCCACCAACACCTTTACTGCTGCAAAAAGTTCTTCGATGCTCATTGTGGCATCCAATACCTTGACCCGCTGGGGCTCCCGCCTGGCGATCGCCAGAAAGGAGTCCCGCACCCGGTAGTGGAAGTCGATTTTTTCAGCTTCCAGCCGGTCGTTGTGGTCAACGATATGTGCCACTCTTGCCCGGGCACGCTCCATACCAACTTCCACAGGCAAATCAAACAGCAATGTCAGATCGGGCTTGCACTCCGCCATGGCAAAGTTGTTTAATTGCTGCAAAAAATCCATATCCAGCGATCTGCCCGCCCCTTGATACGCCTCGGTGGAATCGGCAAAGCGGTCGCACAAAACAATAGTTCCGGCAGCCAGTGCCGGAGCTATCACATAACGGGTGTGCTGGGCACGGGCAGCTTCAAACAGCAGAAGTTCGGTTGCCGGATAGAGCGGCTCTTCGCCCTGATAATGTTTGACGATGTTGCGGAAATCTTCCGCCAGCGGGGTGCCGCCGGGTTCCCGGGTGATCAAAACAGTTTTGCCCAAACTTTCCAGATACTCCTTCAATAGTTTGATCTGGGTACTTTTGCCAGCCCCTTCCGGGCCCTCAAAAGTTATAAAAAGCGACCTACGCTCCATTTTTTGCTCCAATGATAAATTAAATAAAAATTTGCATGAATAGACTATACATTCATTTGCCAAAATGTGCAAACTCCTGTATATTATTTAACAAACTTTATCTTGAATTTTTATTTATCCAAAGGAGAAAATCATGGCAGAAGTCAAAAAAGAGCTGGGTCGTTCCAGCTACCTCTCGCAAAATCTCGGCAACTTTGCTGAAGGTATCGTCATCAACGGCCGCAATTACGAAAAAGTTACCGACTTGCGTTACGGCACCAACCCCCATCAGACCGCCGCATACTATCGCCCGGTGGATGCTGCCGGGGGCATCGGCGGCATGGAAATACTCAAAAACGGCAAAAGCGGTCTTTCCCAGACCAATTTGGAAGATATTTCTTACGCTCTTAATATCGTAAAATTCTTTGACCGCCCCGCCTGTGCGGTCATGAAGCATGTGAACCCCTCCGGTGCCGCCGTGGCAGTTGCCGGTGATACCTTGAAAGATGTCTACCTCAAGGGTCGGGATGCCGATGCCCGTGCCGCTTTCGGCAGCGTGATCGCTTTCAATACCGAAGTGGATTGCGAAACTGCTAAAGAGATCATGAGCAGCTTTGTGGAATGTGTGGTCGCCCCCGCTTTTGCCGACGGCGTGCTGGATATTTTCAACGATGGCGAAACCTACAAGCTCAACAAACATGTGCGGATCATCAAATGCGGCAACCCCGCTGATCTGCCCCGCTATGTGGGCGATGAGCGGGCCGCCCAGACCATCAAAGTCCTTGCCGACGGCTCGCTGGTGATCGCCGATCCCCTGCTGACCGCCCTTAAGAGCGTGGATGATATGAAGGTCGCCGAAGCCGAAAACAAGGCTTGCGGCCACCAGAAATCCACCTGTGCAGCCACTGCCCAGCAGCTGGATGATTTGCTCTTTGCCTGGTATGTGAACTTGAATGTCCGTTCCAACGGTGTGGTCATTGCCCAGAATGGTCAGACCCTCTCCGTGGGAACCGGCGAACAGGATCGGGTGGGAGCCATCGAACAGGCGGTTGCCAAGTTCAGCCAGAAGTACAGCGGCACCGGTACGCTGAAAGGAGCAGTTATGGCAAGCGACGGCTTTTTCCCCTTCGCTGACGGCGTGGAAGTGGCTGCCGCCGCGGGTATCACCGCCATCATCGCTCCGGCAGGGAGCTTGAAAGATGCGGATGTGATCAAGCGAGCCAACGAACTGGGCGTAGCACTCTACCACGCCCCGGAACGGATCTTCTCGCACCATTGATTCAGAACAAAAACAAAAAATACCGCCGGAAGTTTGAGCTTCAGGCGGTATTTTTTTTGAGGAAATTTAAAGGTGTTTAAAATTCATAACCCTTGTTTATACTCACTGTTTATGAGCTTTATGTTAAACACTTTTCAAAAAATATATAAAAAAATATACTTCAGGTTTGTATTTTTTTCGATCTGATGTACATTAAGCCTTGCAGTCTATAATGACTGTGGCTAATTAAAAACTGTTCGCATTTTACGACAAATACGTCCAAAACCGACCAAGTAAAAAACGATTTGTCTACTACACCCACAGGTGAACTGTGTCCAGTGAGATTGTGTCTTTTTTTTTGCATGATCTTGCCGGATGCTCCTATTTGCATTGGGTGTAGTGGGCTCTTGGTCGGGCCTTGGACGTAGTGCAATTCTGGGGTGTTCGGCTTTTTTGTTGCCCGATTTACCTCTTTATTCCACGCTATTCACTGAAGACCCGTTTTGTCCTTTGAATTTCTTTGTTGTTTGTGAGAACAATAAATCAACGCTTTTATAACCAAACAAAGAAACAAGGAGAAAAAAAATGGAAAACTCAAATGTTACTGTGAATGTTGCTTCTGCGACACCCAAAAAGTCTAATGCTGCATGGATTTGCGGATTGATTGGTTTTATTACAAGCCTCCCTAATACCCTGTGTGCTTTACTGTGTGCTGGCGCAGCTACAGCAGCTGCTGGGCTTACTGAAGAAAATCCCGCAGCAGCAAATGCGGCAATGGAAGATGCTGCGAAAGGGGCAACAGGGTTGCTTATTGCTGTTTTGGCAGTTTCTGTTATTTGTTTCATACTTTCATTTATGGGAAAAAGCAAAAGCTCTTTGATCACTGGCATTCTTTTGATTTTGGGTGCTGTTTTTATTTTGGTAAATGGTTTTGTGGGCTTTGGCAGTATGCTTTGGGGAAGTGCTACAGGTGCACTTTATTTGGTAAGTGGCATCGTATCTGTTGTTAACCGCAAAAGAGCCAAGTAAGAAAAATAAAGGAAGTCACGCCAATGTATCCGTTATTAGATTTGTTTGGTTATAAGATAGGGTCATTCCCTGTTTGCGTTGGCATTGGTTTGGCTTCCGGCGTTTTTTTCATTTTTTGGCAATTAAAGAAAATCGCAGCATCGCCGGAACATGAAAATTTGGTGATGATAGCAATTCCACTTACATTTATCTGCGGTACTATAGGAGCTCATTGTACTGATGTTATTTTGCATGCCGGCTGGAAAGCCTTAATAAAAACTCCATTGGCTTATGGTTTGACATTTTATGGCTGGTTGCTGACTGCATGTATTTTTCTTATGTTGTATTCCCAAAAATGCCATATATCTTCAACATATATGCTCAATTTATTTTGTCCGGCATTTGCCATTGCTCAAGCGTGGGGGCGGATCGGGTGTTTTTTAGGCGGGTGTTGCTTCGGAATGCCTGGAAAATATGGAGTGATTTACCCGCCGAATACTCTGCCTTATATACAGTATGGAGCAATTCCGTTGATTCCAGTACAACTTTATGAAAGTGTATATTTATTTGTACTATTTTTTATAGTAAGCAGATTTATCAGCTTTCAACAGCGTATCGCATGGTATTTTATGCTGGTTGCTGCGGGGCGGTTTGGATTAGAATTTTTCAGAGCCGACAACAGAGGTGCATTTCTTAATGATTTGCTTTCTCCATCGCAATGGATCAGTATCGGAATATTTATTATTGGAATCAGCATTTTTTTATACAATAAAAAAAAGGAAAAAATATGCCTGTGAATAATGACGAAAATATAACTTTGACACGATGTCCATTTTGCGCTGAAAAAATTAATGCCTTGGCAAAAAAATGCCGTTATTGCGGTGAAATAATCGATCCGGCGTTACGCCTTGTTACCGATTTGAAACCCGATAATAATTCAGGTGTAAAAGTCAATATTGTTACAAACAGCGAGCCGCAAGCAGCGGTGAACAACATTGCATTGACTGCCACGCAACCCAAAGAACGGATCGTTTATGTTCTATTGGGGATTTTTCTTGGTTGGTTGGGCATACATAACTTTTATGCAGGGTATTCCGGCAAAGGTGTTACGCAGTTACTTATAACATTATTGCTCGGTTGGTTGATTTTTCCATTGCTTATCATTACGATTTGGAATATTGTTGAGGTATGTATCGTAAATAAAGATGCTAACGGGGTAACTTTCTGTTAAATTTTATACTGATTTGTCGACAGGTAAACAAAAAAATTATATATTCGTTTAAAACGAGGTCGATTTTTATGAAAAGAAATTTGTGGTTATGTGCAGCAGTCTGTTTATTGGCATTGACTGGATGTACTTCGTTTGAGGATGTGAAAAAGCAGGCTGATTCCGGAAATTCTGATATGCAGTTTCAGGCTGCTGTGATGCTTATGGAAGGTAATGGTACTGCCGTAGATCGTAAGGCCGCCGAAAAATATTTGATGTCAGCATTTAAAAGTAAAAATTTATCTGCGGTCTGTTATGTAATCGAAAACATTTATAAAAGCAAACAAGGCGATCAGGCGAATTTATTGCTGGAAGCCTACGATATACTTTTTGCTCAAAAAGCAAATGCTGAATTTGAGCAGTTAAAGCTTTTGGCATCATATCCGGCTGACTCAATAAAATATATGGTTTGGCTTGATAAATCGGGATTTGTTCAATCGGCGTTTGCTGTAAAAAAACACATATTGGCAAATATAAACAAGTGCCCGTTGCACAGACGGAGTATTTACAAATATACACTTCAGGCAAAATCCTACAAAACAGCCTGTGAAAAAGCCGAAGCCAAGCGTATTGCAGAAAAAAAAGCTGAAGAAAAACGCATCGCGGCAGAAAAAAATGAAGCAAACTACAAAAACGGCTGCAATTTATTGGCAAAGGTAAAAAAATATGATTCAGAAGATGCTGCTATAAGCCTTGATGAAAAAGCAAAAATTATAAATCAAGCTCAACAAATCTTAACAGAAGCCATGCAGCAAGGTCATGTGCAGGCAGCAGCTGTCCTGGTAGATCTTATTCTTTATAAGCAACACCCCATGTATAGTAAAGTTTTGCCTTTCAAGGATGAGTCTGAACTGCTTATTTCAGCATGGAAGAAACAGCTTGCAAATAAGGAAGATATACGAAATATAGCAGTCCAAATAGGAACATACTCTTATTATCTTGGAAATCTTCGTTCTTCTTCTAAATTAGTGGCTTTTGCCAAAAAATACAAGAATAAAAAGTGCAGCCCGCAAGATATCTCCAGAATTATCCGGGAGAATATTAGAAAAACAAGTTCACTGCAACGAGATATCAGAATGGAGCTTGAACGCAAACAGGAAGCTAAACGCCTTGCCGAAGAAAAGCGTATTGCTGAAACCAAGCGCCTTGCCGAAGAAAAACAGCAAGCCGCAGCTAAACGCCTTGCCGAAGAAAAACAAAAAGACCCCAAATTCAAATATCCTTATACTGCAATATCCTCTAAACATATAAAACTTTATAAAGAGTTTGAATCCGGTACTGGCTTCAAGTGGTTCGCAGAAGATATTAAAATCAAGCAAAATAACCCCCGTTCTTCCGCGAGCATTAATCTTTATTACAATCTGGCAGGAGGGATTACTTATACCCGCAATGATTTTCCGGGAGTTGCTTTTGTTTTCGGGCGTGATTTTTTAAATGAAAAAAATCTTTTGCAGTGCAAAAACGGTCCGCTTTTTGCATGCAGTTTTTCAATAAACAATCCTTCCGTTAAAATAAGTGATTTGATTACTAAATTTACGAATGAATATGCTGGCGTAAAAAAACTTAAACAGCATAAAAAAGTGGAAAACGATATAGCCCGGCATATTCAAGGTACCCGGTTGCAGGTTAAAACGATTCTTTTTACCGATACTCTTGAATCTGAAGATGTAAAGATCACTATAAAGCACCGGAGAGTTGAAACCGTTTTTTCCGAAGGTGCCCGCAAATTGCGACCGGAAGAAAAAGATGCTATTGAAATGAGTTTGGCATATATGAAAAATCAATTCAATGGCTTTGATATTGCTGTGGTTGATAAAAAATTGGCAAAACACTTTGCCGGAGTTGCCAAACAAGCTGAACAACTTGCAGCTCAAAAGCGTAAAGAAGCAGAAAATAAAGCCGCAAAACAGGCGTTGGATTTCTGAAAAACAGTATAAAAAATAACAATTTCAGGCGGTTGTCTTTCTGGCAGCTGTCTGATTTTTTTACCCTTTTGTCAGGTTGAGTTTGGCAACAGGTTGTCAGTTTGGAATGCTTGATAAAATAGATGAACACGCAAAAACTTAAAAGGCATTTATCTATTTTGTAACAGATAAATGCCTGTAAAAAGCCTGGGATTACCCGGAGAAAACTTTTCTCGAAAAGTTTTCCCGCATCACAGTTTTGTTTTTTTTGATAAAGCAATCAGTCGTGCGGGACCCAGCGTTCATCCCAAACCCATTCGTCAAAACCGTGGCAGGAGGTGTATATGGAGTCACTCATAAAACCGAAACTCAAGAAGTCTGCTACCCCGGCAAACGCTCTTATCGCTGTAAAACCTGCTCCCTGACAGGCGCCAACTATCAGCCCCAATACCGGAACCTGACTGTTGTGGTAAACCAGACAGCGGGGTACTTCCACCCAGCAGGTTACTATGCTTACCAGCCCGCGACCCATATTTATAAGATTTTTTTCGCCGGGGAATGAACTTTCGCCGTTATCAGCAGCCGCAGCTGTTGACATGACTGCCGCAAAAACACACACCGCAACTGCCTTTTTAATTATACTTTTCAACATTTGCCAAATCCTTTTTATTACATCAATTTCAGTCCCGGCAGATCCTGTACATCGATCAGCCCCACCACCTTGCGGGTGTTGTCGATCACAATGACATCGCTGATCTTGTGTTTTTCCACCACCCTTACAGCTTCGACTGCCAGCGCTTCGCTGTTGACTGCTATCGGGTTGCGGGTCATAACATCATCCATTTTCCGGGTCAGCACATTTATATCTTTTTCTGCCGCACGGCGGAAATCCCCATCGGTAAAAACCCCCAGCAATTCGTTGTTATCATTGACTACGATCGCTGAACCGCAGCGGGCATGACCCATTTTGCACAGGGCATCCCGCACTGCCGTTTCCGGCGATACCAGCGCAAAACGGTCGCCTGAACGCATAATATCTTTTACATGCATTGTAACCATTCTGCCAATCGCACCGCCGGGGTGGAATCTGCCGTAATCTTCTTTGGTAAAACCGCGTTCCTGCAACATTACCATTGCCCAGGCATCACCCAGCGCCAGCAACGCCGTGGTTGTCGAGGTCGGGGCAAGATTGAAAGGACATGCCTCCCGTTCCACTTTCATCGGAACCACTAAATCACTTAATTTACCCAAACGGCAATCAGCGCTGCCGCAAATGGAAACCAGTTCAACGCCCAGCCGCTTGGCGGGAGTTATCATCCGCAGTAATTCATCTGTTTCGCCGCTGTAACTTATTGCTATGAGTAAATCATCTTTGCGCATGATCCCCAAATCGCCATGCAGAGCTTCCACCGGGTGCATAAATACCGCTGATGAACCGATACTGGAAAGGGTTGCTGCAATTTTTTTGCCGATATAGCCACTTTTGCCGATACCGGTCAATACCAGTTTCCCACCGCGGTCAAGCGCAGCTTCGGAACGCTTGATCAGCTCAACAAACTCACTGCCGAGCTGTTTATCCACTGCCTGCAATGCTTCAAGTTCGATCTCAAACACACGATGCGCTGTATTCAGGATAGCATTACTCATTTTACAAATTCCTTACATTCAGCAAATAATCTTCAAATCCGGCAGGAGTTGAGTGCGGTTACAAAAATACCCTTGGCACCTTTTTCCTGCAATTCATCCATTATAATATTGACTTTGCCGCTTTTGATCATTGCTTTGACTGCAACCCAATCCGGATTGCTCAAGGGAGAGATCGTCGGCGATTCAATGCCGGGAGTGATTTTGCAGCAGGCTTCCAGCATATTGCGCGGCACATTATACTCGATCAAAACATAATCACGGGCAACCAGCACTCCACGCAGCCGGGCAAGGATTTTTTTGACTTCCGGCTGTTCGAGCAGTTTGGCATTCCGGCCGATCACGATCGCTTCGGATTCCATAACCACATCGCCAACTACTTTCAAGCCGGCTTCCACCAGAGTTCTGCCGGATTCAACTACATCGGCAATGGCATCGGCAACACCAAGTTTTACCGAAATTTCTACCGCACCATCCAGACGGACGATTTGTGTATCAAAACCGCGCTTTGCCATATCAGCACGCACAATTTCAGGATAACTTGTGGCTATGCGCAAACCGTTGAACTTATCCGGAGTAAGGTCGGACTCTTTAGGTACAGCGTAGCAGAAACGGCTTTTCCCGAAGTTCAGCGGCAAAAGTTCCGCAACTTCCATACGGCTGTCGGCGGTCAGATCTCTTCCGGTAATACCCAGGTCAATAATACCTTTGCCGACATAAGTGGCTATATCACGGGGCCGCAGAAAAACAAAATCAATACCGTTTTCACTGTCACTTACAATCAGTTCCCGGCTGTAACGGGTGCATTTGTAACCGGCTGATTTCAATATCTGTACCGCACCTTCGGAGAGGGCGCCTTTATTGGGAATAGCAAATTGGATCATCTTATTTTTCCTGTTCAGAGATATTTATACACATCTTCCAACTCAATATCGTTGGCGATCATCATTACCTGCAAGTGGTACAAAAGCTGTGAGATCTCTTCGGCGGTGCGTTCTTTGCCTTCGTATTCGGCGGCAATCCACACTTCGGCTGCTTCTTCTACAATCTTTTTCCCTACAAAGTGCTTGCCTTTGGCAAGTTCACGCACGGTTCCGGATTCCTGATTCCCGGAAGCTGCCTTTGCCTTGAGTTCGGCAAAAAGTTCTTCAAATTTCTTCATATAAAATATCTCCATTTAGATTTTGATTCTTTGCAATATACGGCTTGCGGCACACTGTCAAAACCGTAATCATGGTAATATACCACACCAGCGGCTTTAATTCAACTTTCCACAGCAAAAATTTACTCTTTTTCAAGATGTTTTGTCGCTATAAAGTGTATGCCTTGCAAGGTAAAGAGTTTTCCTGCTTTTTCAAGTTCAGGAATGTGCTTGCAGAAAAAATTTGCATCGCCCCCGGAAACAACCATGTATTGCACTCCCAGCATACTTGTCCTTTTCATCAGCTCCCGTACCATGCCGACTGCCCCGAGGTCAATACCAAGAGTCATTGCCTGAACAGTGTTCTTGCCTAAATCTTCCGGCAAAGGCTGCTCAAGTGGCAGCTCCGGCAAAGCGGCTGTCCCGCTGCTTAATGCTTGGCGCATAAGTTTACGACCGGGCATGATTGCTCCTCCGGCAAATACTCCGTTTGCAAGAACCGTTTCCAATGTTATTGCCGTGCCGCAATCAAAGTTGGCGGCAGGGAGCCGGCCGTGTTTCAGCAATGCTGCGGCGTTGGCTATGCGGTCGGCGCCGAGCGTGGAGGCATCCATCATGGAAAAGTCCAAGCCGGCAACTTCTCCGGCAGCAGCATCTACCCAATGCAAATCTTTATACAGATTGATTCCGGTAAGTAATTTTTTTGCTTCAGGCACCACACAGGCCGCCCATACCTGAAAATCTCCGACCGGCGGCAGCTGCTGCAAATCTTTCTGCCACGCTGCTGTCGGTATGGTTCGGATGGGTTCTTCGATGGCGCCGTGCCAGCAGGCAAAGGCACATTGAGTATGGGTGTTGCCGATATTCAGCAAAAGCAAGCGTTTCATAACTATTGAACAATCCGGCGTTACAAAAATTTCTTCAGGGCCGGATACTGATCAAGTTTATGCACCAGCTCTTTGACTCTTTGCGCCGACCTTTCGCTGCAAACGAGCGTTACATCGCCCTGATTGACGATTATCAGGTCTTTTACATCTATTGCCGTTATCAAATGTTGCGGAGAACTTACTATGATGCAGTCTTCGGCATCAAGACCGGCAAAAAGCCCGCGAACCACATTATTGTTTTGGTCGGCTCTGATTTGCGATCGCAACGCCGTCCAGCTGCCGATATCGGCCCACGCAAAATTGCATTCGGCAACTACCAGGTAGTCGAGCTTTTCCAGTAATGCGTAGTCTATGGAAATATTCGGTGCGTTGGCAAACTCATCCCGCAGATACATTGCCAAACGGTAATGCTCGCTCAACTTGCCGACTGCTTTGGCGATCGCCGAAAGATCCGGCGCATACTCTGCGAGCAGTTTTTTGAATATTCCGTACTGCCAGACAAAAATACCGCTGTTCCACAACCAGATATCTTCTTTGAGCATTTCCTCAACTTCATCTGCCGGAGGTTTTTCCCGGAACCCGTCTGCACTGTAAAATTTCACGCTGCCGTCGCCGTAATCCAACGCATTTCCGCAGCGTATATAACCGTAACCGGTAGTTGCATATTCGGGCTTGATCCCGATCAAGACAGGTGCTTCACATTGAGCTGCTGTATCTGCCGCCTGCAAAAGAGTACGGCTCACTGCCGGAATATCATCAATGCTGTGGTCTGCCGGGGTTGCTATAACGATGGCATCATCGCTGACTCCACGGCCTTCGAGTATGCCGCAAGCCAGTGCCAGGCAACCGCCGGTATCTCTGCCGACCGGCTCGCCGATAATATTTTCCGGCGGCAGCATCGGCAACAGCGAACGCATTGGCTCCACATAATCAATATTGGTCATTACCAGGCAGTTTGCCGGATCGCACAAACTCAACATTCTTGCCGTGGTTTGTTCAATAAGGGTCAGATTGCCCAGTAAACGCAACAGCTGCTTCGGGCAATTCTGGCGGCTCTGGGGCCAGAAGCGCTCGCCTTTGCCGCCTGCCATTACCACTGTATAAATATTGGACCGATCGGTCATAACTGCAATCCCTGATTACGAAAGTTTCTGAATGATCGTTGCCAACGGTGCAAACAGCCCGATAACGATCGTACCTACGATCACAGCCAGCACTACGATCATGATCGGTTCCAGCAGTGAAGTCAACGCATCCACTGCGTTATCGACTTCTTCATCGTAGGTGTTGGCGACTTTTTCCAACATATCCGGCATACGACCGGTTTCTTCACCAACTTCGATCATACTTATAACCATCTGCGGGAATACTTTTGTTGCGCCCAGCGGTTTGGAAATACCTTCCCCTTCTTTTACTGCATCGTGTACCTTCATAACTGCCTGGGCTACCAATTCATTACCCGAGGTATCACGCACGATTATCAATGCGTTCAGCACCGGCACCCCTGCCGCCATCAAAGTCCCCAGCGTACGGGAGAATCGGGCAATGGCGGTTTTGGATACGATCGGCCCCAGGATCGGCATATTGTAAAGCACCCAGTCCAAACCGTATTTCCCATATTTGGTTTTATACGCAAGTTTGATCGCACCAAACAGTACAAATGGTGCTGCCAGCAGGAAGTACCACCGGGTCTTCATCCATTCCGATACATCGATCAAAAACTGCGTGATCCCCGGCAGCGGGTCGCCTTCCAGCAATTCTGTAAAGATCTTGGTAAAGCTCGGCACAATAAAAATCATCAAACCGGTCGTAACCAGCAATGCCAGCGAAATAACCACCGACGGGTAGATCATGGCCGATTTGACCTTGCCTGCCAGACGGGCGGTCTTTTCCATAAAACCGGCAAGTCGACTCAAAATCGTTTCCATGGCCCCGGCGGCTTCCCCGGCGCGAACCATGTTCAGAAACAAGCGGTCAAAGGTTGCCGGATAAAGGGACAAGGCTTCAGAAAATGTAGAACCGGTTTCCACTGCATCCGCCACACCTGCAAGCACTTTCTGCGCCATCTTATCTTTGCACTGACGCTGCAATGTACGCAAAGAACGGATCAACGGCAACCCGGCTTCCAGCAGTGTTGCCAGCTGACGGGTAATGATCATAAGCTGTTTGCGTTTGATGATCGACGGACCAAACTGAAAATCAAGATTTATATTCAGACTGCCGCCTTTTTTCTTCTTGGCAGAAGCCTCCTTGATCTTGGTAGCAAACAAACCCTCTTTGCGTAACTCTGCTGCCGCCATTGCTTCAGTTGCGGCTTCAATAGAGCCTTTTACCTCTTTTCCGCTTTTTTCATCGACTGCTACATAATTATATTGAGGCATAAATTATTTCTCCTTGTTCCTGAAAAGCTCTTTTCAGCCTTCTTCTTCCATTTGCTCGGCAAGTTCTTTGGCTTTATTGATCAAGTCTTGCTGGTCACGCGCCATGTTGACCATTTCTTCGTAAGCGATCTTGCCTTGTTTGTAGAGTTCAAACAAGTGCATATCCATCGTATTCATGCCGTGTTTGGCACCGGTTTGCAGTTCCGAGGTGATACGGAATGTTTTGTTATCGCGGATAAGTGCCTGAATACCCGGCGTTTGGATCATGATTTCAAAAGAAGCTATCCGCCCTTTTTTATCGCACCGGGGCAGCAGTTCCTGCGAAATAACCCCGATGAGTGACGATGCCAGCTGGGTACGGATCTGCTGCTGCTGGGTAGTCGGGAAGGCGTCCACGATACGGTCAACAGTTTCTGCCGCTCCGCAAGTGTGCAAGGTACCGAACACCAGGTGCCCGGTTTCAGCCGCAGTAATAGCCGCTTCGATCGTTTCCAAATCTCGCATTTCCCCCACCAGAATAATATCCGGGTCCTGACGGAGTGCGCGGCGCAGAGCATCTTCAAAACT
Source organism: Victivallaceae bacterium (assembly GCA_045585955.1). GTDB lineage: Bacteria > Verrucomicrobiota > Lentisphaeria > Victivallales > Victivallaceae > SIG78. The sequence continues at coordinate 19,738 of JAZMZK010000024.1, read as the reverse complement.
GATGGTATCCGAACCGATTTCCCGCTGGATGACTACACTCTTTTTGTGCGGGTGATAGAATTCGATCGGGTCTTCCACCGTAATAATATGGCAAGCCCGTTCATTATTGATAATGTTGATCATTGATGCCAGTGTGGTTGATTTACCGGAACCGGTAGGCCCCGTTACCAGCACCAGCCCGCGGGGGCGGTAGAGCAGATTCTTGACTGAATCCGGCAAACCCAACTGTTCAAAAGTAAGCAGAGTATTGGGGATCTGACGCAAGATCGTACCAAAACAATTCTTCTGTTTGAAAGCACTTACACGGAATCGTGCCTGATCACCAAAGGCAAAACCAAAGTCAACAGAACCGACTTCCTGAATTTTCTGGATGTGTACTTCCGAAGCAAACGATTTTACCAGGCGCTCTGTATCCTCTGCCGTTAAAGGCGGCAGATCCAGTGGAGTCATATCCCCATGCAGACGCACTACCGGCGGTACTCCAACTTCAATATGCAAATCGCTTACGCCCTCATCCACTACCAATTGCAGCAAATCAGCCATTTCTACCATTTTTACTGTGCTCCTTAAATTAAAAAATCCTGTTCAATACGCAAGAACACCTTGATATATCATGTATAACGCAGAACTTCGTCAACCGAGGTTTCGCCGTTGTAAATAGAAATCATACCATCTTCACGCATGGTACGCATGCCCTGGGCAATCGCTTTGTTTTGAATTTCCAAAGTCGGCGCACCTTTATAAATCAATTCCGAAAGGTCGTTTGTCATCACCATAAGTTCGCAGATGGCTTTCCGCCCTTTGTACCCGGTGTTTTTGCAGATCTGGCAGCCTTTTCCGTAATAAAAGGGTCTGTCTGCCACATCTTCCCGGGTGATTTCCAGGCGTTCAAGTTCCTCATCAGACGGCGTATACGGTGTTTTGCACGCATAACATACTCTGCGCAGCAGGCGCTGACTCAACACGCCAACCAAACTTGAACAGATCAAAAACGGTTCCAAACCCATATCTACCAGACGGGTCACTGTACTGGCAGAGTCGTTGGTGTGCAATGTGCTGAATACAAAGTGTCCGGTCAGCGATGCTTCCACAGCGATCTGGGCGGTGATAAAGTCACGGATTTCCCCCACCAGAATACGGTCAGGGTCCTGTCGCAAAAACGCTCGCAGCGCTTTTTCAAAAGTCATGCCCACGGCTTCGTTGATCGGCACCTGTACGATACCGTCAATATCGTATTCCACCGGGTCTTCAGCAGTCAGAATTTTGTCGCCAACAACATTGATTTCGTTGATTGCCGAATAAAGTGTAGTTGTTTTACCGGAACCAGTCGGCCCGGTCACCAGCAGGATGCCGTTGGGCAGATGGATGATTTCGCGGAACTTTTTCAAGAGATTTTCATCCATCCCCAAAGAGTCAAGACTCAAGTTCACCACAGTACGGTCAAGTACACGAAGCACCACTGATTCTCCGTAGCTTGTCGGCAGGCAGGATACACGCAAGTCTACCGGTTTGCCGTTCATCTTGGTCTGGATACGACCATCCTGCGGTACCCGCCGTTCGGAAATATTCAAACCGCTCAAAATTTTTACACGGCTGGTGATCGGCAATGCCATCACTTTCGGCGGCGGCGGCAGCTCATACAAAGCGCCGTCCACCCGGTAACGGATGCGGTATTCATGTTCAAACGGTTCGAAGTGGATGTCACTGGCCTTATCCTTGATCGCCTGCCGGATCACAAAGTCAACAAAACGCACGATCGGCGCAGAGTTGGCGGCGGATTCCAAATCTTCTTCATCTTCATAGTCGTTGTCGGGCGAGGTAAAATCTCCGAACAGACTTGCCATATCGGTAGCATCCAGCGGATAATACTTTTCAATAACTTCATCAAACTGTTCATCCGGAGCCATTACCACTATAAAATCCCGCCCCAGGATGAAGCGCAGGTCATCAACTGCCGCAGTATCCAGCGGATTACGCAATGCCAGATAGAGCAGATCGTTTTCCACTCTGACCGCCACAGCTCCGTAAGTTCTTGCCGTGGAAGCATCGATTTGTTCCAGCGTGGCAGTTGGTATATCCATTTCAATTAAATCAACGATTTCGCAACCCAGATTGTCTGAAATAAGATGCATAAGATCGGTTTCATTGCAAAAACCGTAATCCAACACGATATCCCGGAAACTTTTTCCGGTGCGTTCTTTTTCTTCCAGGGCTTCTTTAAGCTGCTCTTCATTCTTGCCAGTATCGAGCAAGATATCGTAAAGTGCCTGTGTTTCCTGATCTATCATAGTAACCCACCCAATAGTTTAATCTTCATCCATCATCGTTACGCGGATAACTTCTTCCAATGTGGAAATACCCGCTTCGGCTTTGCGCAGGGCATCGTCACGCAAAGAGTGCATACCGTTACGGCGGGCGGCTTCGCGGATAACCTGTGTCGGTTCATTACGGTATACCAGCTCGGTTATATCGTTGTCAAGCATACAGATTTCATAGATACCGATACGCCCTTTGTAACCGGTTTTACCGCAGTTCGCACAACCTTTGCCTTTTTTGAACGAATGCGTTGCCACATATTCGTCAGAAAGTCCAAGCAGATGTTTTTCCACTTCGGTCGGCGTGTAATCCTGTGCGCAATGTTTGCAAACCCGCCGCAAAAGGCGCTGTGCCATGATCGCACGCACAGCTGATGCCACCAAAAATGCCTTGACCCCCATATCCACCAGACGGGTGATCGCACCCGGTGCATCGTTGGTGTGCAAAGTGCTGAACACCAAGTGACCGGTAAGAGCGGCGTTGATAGCGATTTCGGCAGTTTCCACATCTCGGATTTCCCCGATCATTACAATATTCGGCGCCTGTCGCAATATAGCACGCAGCGCAGCGGCAAAGGTCATGTTCACATAACGGTCGACCTGCACCTGATTGATCCCGGGCAGCTGATATTCCACCGGGTCTTCCACGGTAATGATCTTGCGGGAAACAGTATTGATGGTATTCAAAAATGCGTAAAGCGAAGTAGTCTTACCCGAACCGGTCGGTCCAGTTACCAGAAAGATACCGTCAGGCATGGCAAGAATACGGTTGACCAGCACCATATCGTCGGCATAAAAACCCAATTTGGGTACATCGAGCTGAATACTGGATTTATCCAGAATACGCATTACGATACTCTCGCCGTGGGTCGTCGGAATACTTGATACACGAAGGTCAATATCTTTGGGCCCCACGCTCATCTTGATACGACCGTCTTGCGGTATGCGCTTTTCGGTAATATCCAATCTTGCCATGATCTTGAGGCGGCTGGTCAGATTAGCCTGCAAAAATTTGGGCGGGGCATCGACTTCACGCAACACTCCGTCGATCCGGTAACGCACCCGGTAGTGCTTTTCCATCGGTTCCATGTGAATATCGCTGGCTCCGAACCGGTAGGCATCAATGATCAAACCGGATACCAGCTTGATGATCGGCGCATCGTCATCTTCCATCGCCTGGTCAAGCTCCATGGCATCGACTTTTTCCATCATACCGGCTTCTTCGCCCAACTGGGTCATCAAACCTTCCATTGCGCTGGCGGTAGTGCGGTAATTGGTATCCAATATCTGATCTATCTGATCTTGCGATGCTACCACTGCTTCAACATCGCAGCCCAGGCGGTAACGCAGAGCATCCACTACATCCATCGCTGCCGGATTGGACATAGCTATTGTCAAAATATCATCATGCTTGGCTACCGGCACTACATTGTAGGCTACTGCCAAATCACCGGGTAACGCATCAACCACTTCGGGCGGAACTACATAATTATGAAGATTGACTACTTCCAAACCGTATTCCATTGCCAAAAGCTGTGTTATATCTGCTTCGGTAACGATTTTTTTGCTGATCAGTGCATCAACAATGGTGATCGGACTGGGAAATTCATCAACAAATTGTTGTGCGGATGTCAGCTGTTCCGGTGACACCAGCCCCGCCTGCTTGATAAGCTCAAGCACATATTTATCATCTCTGGCCAAAGCAACACTCCTTGCTCTAATAAAAATCAAAAAATCATCAATCACAGAAAAATACTATTCATTTGGATTTTTTGCAAATCTTAAAACAGCAAAAGGAGCGTTTTTTTTAAGAAAAACGCCCCTTTTATCACTAAAAGGCTTGGCCGGGCTGTTTTATTGCTGTTTAAACAGCTTATCGGCACATTCGTAATAGTGCTGCCAATCGGCGGCAGTTATGGAGTGACTGCCGGTTTTGCAATGATATTTTACCATGTTGCCGACAGATTTATCCAACTTGGGAAATTCGTCCGGCAGCGTATCAGTAAACCCGTAAAGTTTCCAAACTTTTGCCGCCTCTTTCGCCGCCAGAAATTCGCCGTACGGATCTGCTCCGTAATCTTCGTTTGAACTTGCCACATAAGCACACCTCGGAGCGATCAATGCCAAAAGCTGGTGCTGATCCACCGGCAGGGAATCCTCCCGGCAGGCATACTCTATGAATTTATCGGCAAACCAGAACCTTTGCAAATACGCCAGGTGCCCCGGTCTTTCCCCAAATTCCCGGCAGGAAGGGGATGCCCCCATGCAGCCGGAATTGTTGGAAATCACCAGTTTGAACCGTTGATCGTTCACCCCTGCCCATAAAGCTGTTTTGCCCAATCGGCTGTGCCCCAGCACAGCGGCTTTTCCGGCATCGACTCCGGGAATATTTTCCAAAACATCCAGCATCCGGCTCAAGCCCCACGCCCAGGCGGAAATCGCTCCGTAATTGCGATCTGGTGCCGGAGGTTCGGGTAATTCAGCAAGCTCTTCAGGGGTTTTGAACAATGTGTAAATACTTTTGGCAAACCCCAAGGGGTTGTCAGGGAATATTTCGCCAAAGTTGGCAGTCGCCACGGCATAACCGCGTTTCACGGCTTCTGCAAAGTTCCAACTGTCTATTTTGACAAATCTTTTACTGTCCGGAGTTTCAGCACTCCGCCACCAATGTTTTGCCACATGACTTGCTCCCCGGGTCAGACGCACATCTTCATCGGGAGTATTTGCCTGATTGCCGTCAAAGTTCAGCCCCACGAATACCGGGATCTTGCCGTCGGCATTTTCGGGCGTATACAAAAGCATATCAAAGTCGTGGCATCTGCCATCATCCATCCGGCAGTAAATGCGGATCTCCCGGCGGTACGCCAGCCCATTTAATGCTCCATGTTTTTCGGCAAGCAGCCGGGTTTCCAATTTATCCGGCGGCGGCGGAACTGCTCCGTAAATGTGCTCTTCAAAGAGTTTCAGCAGCTTGGGGCGTTCACTATTCCATGCTTCCAGAGTATCCGGCAGCGGCAAAAATTTCCACGGTGGTACTTTGCTTTCGTCGTGGTTCCGCCGCCGGTAAAGTTCTTTGCTCCAATGATCCATCATGCGGGAAAGCGCAATGACCGCCTCCCGATTTTCCGGCGTACGGGGCGCATTTTCACCGGCTTGAATATTCTGCATAACTTACTTCTCCAAATAGACCAGTGTATATACTTTGAACGCTCCGGCGGGCACTAAAACCGTGCTGCCTGAATCAGTGGTCGATACTTGCAAAGCCTTTTTGCCTGCAAATTCCGGCGACATGGCATATGCTTTGCGGACTTTGAACGGCACTTTTATACTCATATCATCCAATTTGGGGAATGCGGTTTTATCTACATAATAACCAACTGTTTCACCAACTTCCGGCATGGAATTTACGGCATTCAAAAAGTGCACGATCATTTTTCCATCCTGAGTATAGGCCGCTGTAAAGACATCTTCCGGTACATTGACCGGCAGCCAGCTGCGGTTTTTCCCCACCAGATCCAGCAAAAGTTTTTTCTGGAAATCTTCCAGTTTCAGATCCGGTTCAAAAGAGTGTTTCTGCCCCACCATAAGGTAGTTTGCACAGTTACCGGCACCGAAAGTTGCCGGATAATAGACAAATTTGCCCTTGCCGACATTTTTAGAGAGTACTGCCGGAAGTGTGCGTTTGGCTTTGGTCATAAATACCGCTTCACCGGGAGCAGCCGGGGTGTTGGGGATTCTCCGGAAAGGTATGATTCGTAAAGGCTTGACAAAGTCTTTGCCATTACTTGCAAACGAGGCAAGCGTGGTACCGGCGGGGCCTTTGGCGGAAGCTTTCCACCCGAAAATCGTACCGGCAAGATCATTTTTACGCAGTTGCCCGAATTCATTGCAAACCCCGGTCATATAAGAAGCATTGACCGTACCGCCTTTTTTCATAAAATCCATGATTACTGCAATATATTTGTCGCTCAAATAAGGGCTGTTGCACAGCATCAGCACATCGTACCCTGACAACTTTTCTTTATTCAGATCGACTTCGCTGATCATATCGTAATCAATATGCAGTTTTTCCAGCATTTGCGCCGTACCGAAAAGTTCCCGGCGGTATCCGCCTGCTGCCGGGAAAGTGCCTGCCATATTGCGGCTGGTTTCCGAAAAAAGCAGTGCCACTCTGGCTGCGGACTTGGCTCGGGTCAGATCCATATTGCCTTTATCTACCGTAAAGGTCCGGAAATTCACTTCGCCTTCCGGACAGGGGATAAATCGCGTTTCCCAGGTTTGTTGAGCATTAAGGTTGTTCATTGCCCAACCGAAATATTTGATCTTCCAATCGTTGGCATAGACCAGCCCGAAAACCGGAGTGTTGCCGGTGCGGTTGAATACCGAAAATGCTCTGCGGGAGCTGTTCATGGCTCTGGCGCAGGCAAATACATTGCGGGGCATGATTTCGGTGCCGATCATATCCCATGCACGGGCATAGTTGAATATATCGCTGCCCATATCGTTGGTGGCCCAATCCGAAGTCAAACCGTATTCGGTGGTGTACCCGATAAAGATAAAGTCTTTGCGGTATTCGGCAACCTTTTTACGCAAGTTCACCCAAAATTCGCCGATCTTGCGGCGGCGCCACTCCTGCCAGGTACGCCACAGCGGAGATCTGGGGTTGTTCAAATCTTTGGAAAGTTCATCCGCCGGCAGCTGCCAGCCGGTATCTTCGTAAAAATATTTACGGCAGTAAGAACAGCCGCAGAATGCCGGAGTCATAAACAAACATTCATCGACCATAAGTCCGTCGATACCGGTTTTGCGGATATGTTCCATTATTGTATTTTGGAACTCGTTGATTGCCTTGGGGTTGACCATGCAGCGGGCTCTGCCGGGCAGACCGCCGTCAATGGTTTCCTGCAACCGGTCGTTCCACTCCAGCATACGGCGGAAACCGGAGTCGGAGTTCCAGAGCATGGAGTAGTCTATGTGGTCAATAAAGATAAAATCTTTCTTCTCTTTACGGGCTGTTTTTACATAATTGCCGATCACCTCGTGCAGACGCTTCTTGTGCACTTCAGCAAAGGTGTGTCTTGCCAGCATGCCGTTGAACATAACAATATCGATTTTGTTCTGCAACAGCTCTTTGATATTGCGTTCAACCGCTCCGGGAGCCTCAAACTCGCAGAACACCCCGGCATTGCCGGTGCCCCAGGAGCCGATCATTGCTGAAAAAATCTTGTTTTTGTAGTTACTCATATCGCCGTAAGCAGTTGTCCACGGATTCATCCTTGCTTTGCCCGCAGCTTCTTTGCCGGGTTCCGGCAGCGGAAAGTTGGACAAATGTACATTATATGGCGGCTCCGCAGCATAATGCGTGTTGTGGTAAAATGGCGACGGATAACCATCTTTTTTACTCAACCACAGCGGACGGCGTATGCTCAAATCTTCTTTGCTTGCCAGCAGCAGCTGGAAGGTTATTTCCGAAACCCGCCAGTTGCCGGAAAATTCAAATACCGCTTTATTATTTTCTATCCACATGGGGATTTGTATTTTCTGGGCAGTTTTTGGAGCAACAGCAAGATCTTTGACCAGTTCTCTGCCGTTTAGTTTAAGGTTCATACCCTTGAGAGCTTTGTCGCCGGTACCCAGATTGATATTGACAAAGTACAGCCCCTGCCGCTTAAGATCGGCTTGGAAAACTGCTTTTCCGCTTCCGGCAACCGCAGAATAAAGCGTGCCTTGCGGGCGATAATTTTCTATTGCGGCATCCCTGTTACCGACCCAGCCGAAAGTGCGTTTGACTGAATAACCCAGCAAATGAGCCCGCACTTTGCCCTTACCGGCTTTTTTTGCACCGAAAACAAAGCGTTTATCGGCTTCCATTTCCGAACAATAGCCGTATTTATCCCGGGCATGACGCTGCTCAAAATCTTTTTCCGAACCTTCATAAATCACGATCTTGCCGGTGTGGATACCGCCATTGCGGCTGGATTTAGTACCCATATAGAAGCGGATCTTATCGCCAACTTTACGCAAAGAGCCAAAGCCGGACAAACTGCCGACTGTATAGCTTGAGTAAAGATCCTGCACCCCGGAAGGAGCAAAGTCAACAACCAAATTGAAATCTTTTTTGCTGAAAGCTATGCAGCGGACCGATCCGCCTACCAGCAAACGGTCTTTTCCGGTGGTTTTGAGCTTGCCTCTCACATATTTATTGCGTTTATGCCCGCCGACCAAAGCTACATAATTGCAATCATTCAAAACTTCCTGCGGCACTTCAAAATACCGTTGAATCTCGCCGGAGTAAGCTTTTTCGTTAAAAGCCGGGATCATCGCTTGAAAAGTCAATTCAACTTCTTTGCCGTTTTCCACAACAGCGGCTTCCCGCCGCCATTTGATATTTTTGCTGTTGCCCCAGGCGGAAAGTATAAGGTCTTTGCCGTATTGTTCCAGTTCTGTTTTTTCCGGAGCAAAACCGGGGGTAAAGCCTTCGCCAACGATCAGCGGTTTGCCGTTGAAGTTCAATGTGTATGATTTGCCTGATTCTTTAAGTTCAAAAACAGCAGCAGCTTGCAATGCAAGTGTGCTGATTGTCAGCAGCACTGCAATAAAGTTTTTCTTATTCATGTCAGAAACTCCTTGTTTTACCGTTATTTAAATTTATTTTAGATAATTTGCTGCACTATATGGGTATATATGGTGTTAATATACAATATTTTGAACTCTTTTCAAGGCGTTATTGTTATTTTTTTAAAGATAAAAAATGCGGCAGGTTTTTGTATAGATAAAAAAAAATCCGCCGGAGAATCCAGCGGATTTTTAATTGCAATATAGCTTTTCAGCTGATTATTTGCACTTGGGGTAGCCATAACGGGCAACGCTGCCGAGTTCTTCTTCGATGCGGAGCAGCTGATTGTACTTGGCAATACGGTCGGTACGGCTCAAAGAACCAGTCTTGATCTGACCGGCGTTGGTGGCAACGGCGATGTCAGCAATGGTGGTATCTTCGGTTTCGCCGGAACGATGGCTGACCACGGCGGTGTAACCGGCCTTGTGAGCCATTTCGATGGCATCCAGAGTTTCGGTCAAGGTACCGATCTGGTTGACTTTGATGAGGATACTGTTGCCGGCACCCATCTTGATACCCTTGGAGAGGTATTCAACATTGGTCACGAACAGGTCGTCACCAACCAGCTGGCACTTGTCGCCGATCTTGTCGGTCAAAAGCTTCCAGCCTTCCCAGTCGGATTCGGCCATACCATCTTCGATGCTGTCGATGGGGTATTTGCTGACCAGATCAGCGAGGTATTCAACCTGTTCAGCGGCGTTACGCTTGGCAGCGTTGGCACCTTCGAACTTGGTGTAATCATAGACACCATCGGCGTAGAATTCGCTGGAGGCGCAGTCCAAACCGATCATGACATCTTTGCCGGGTTCATAACCGGCAGCCTTGATGGCGTCGATGATGCTGGCAAGAGCTTCTTCGATACCACCGGCGAAGTTCGGAGCAAAACCGCCTTCATCACCGACAGCAGTGGAAAGACCCTTGTTCTTGATGATCTTCTTGAGGGCGTGGAAAACTTCAGCACCCATACGCAGACCTTCGCGGAAGCAGCAGGCGCCCACGGGACGGATCATGAATTCCTGGAAGCTGATGGGAGCGTCGGAGTGGGAACCGCCGTTGATGATGTTCATCATCGGAACCGGCAGAACTTTGCCGTTGCAGCCACCAATATAGCGGTACAGGGGCAGATCCAGATAGTTGGCAGCAGCGTGAGCGCAAGCCAGAGAAACACCCAGCATGGCGTTAGCACCCAGATTGCTCTTGGTCTTGGTTCCGTCGAGTTCGATCATGAGCTGGTCGATAGCGACCTGATCCATTACATCCATACCTTCCAATTCGGGGAAGATCTTTTCGTTGACATTGTTGACGGCGGTCATAACGCCTTTGCCCAGGTAACGGCCTTTGTCGCCGTCACGCAGTTCAAGAGCTTCATTTTCACCGGTGGAGGCACCGGAGGGGACTGCTGCACGGCCTTTGATGCCGCTTTCGAGAGTTACTTCGACTTCGAGGGTGGGGTTGCCGCGGGAATCGAGGATTTCGCGGGCGTGGATATCATAGATTGCAGACATCGTTCCTATCTCCTTTTTTTTGTTGAACGTGTTTGGTTTATTATATAATATAAGGTTTATCAGACACTGACCTGATCGGCGATGGAATCGTCGATTTCAAAGTTGCCGGTAACTTCCTGCACGTCGTCCAGATCTTCGAGTTTGTCGATAAGTTTGAGGATCTGTTCTGCGGTGTGAACATCGGTGATGCTTACGGTGTTATCCGGGCGGCGGGTCACAGCAGCTTCGCTGGCGGTGATACCGGCTGCTTCCAAAGCATTGGCAATGGCTTCAAATGCGGCGGGTTCGCCCCAGATTTCGGCTACGCCGTCTTCCACGATCAAATCTTCGGCACCGGCATCCAGCACGATATCCATAAGTTTATCTTCGTCGGCATTTTCGCCTTCGATGACAAAGTGGCTCTGACGCTTGAACATGTATGCAACTGAACCGCTGCTTGCCAGGTTGCCGTTGTTGCGGTCGAGAGTGGTTCGCACTTCGCTGGCGGAACGGTTGCGGTTATCGGTCAGGCAGTCGATCAAAAGTGCCACACCACCGGCGGCATAGCCTTCGTACTGGATTTCTTCAAAAGTTACATCACCAAGTTCGCCCAAACCTTTTTTGATGGCGCGGTCAATGTTGGCATTCGGCATGTTGGCAGCTTTGGCTGCGGCAATGCCGGAACGCAGACGGGGGTTGGTATCCACGTCGCCGCCGCCCATCTTGGCAGCTACCATGATTTCTTTACCGAGTCGGGAGAAGATACGGCCTCTGGCTTTATCGGCGGCATCTTTCTTGTGTTTGATGTTTGCCCATTTACTGTGTCCGGACATAAAAAACCTCTTTTGTTTGTAGTTTTGGTTTTAAAAATACAGTGCTTCTATATAAAATAGCGCCAAAAGTGAAATTTTTCAAGCCCAAAGGGCACAACTTACTTGCATTTTGTGCAAAATGCGGTTACATTTTGCATTGTAACAACGATTTTTTGTGTTTTAAACCCTAAAAATGGAGAAAAATCATGTCAGAAGTAGCCGATATGGTATTGATGGATCTTGAAGAAAAGATGGAAAAGTCCGAAACTTCCATGCGTAACGACCTTGGTGCCATCCGCACCGGCAAAGCATCGCCCTCGCTGGTGGAAAATATGATGGTCGAATATTACGGCACCCAGACCCGTTTGCGGGATATGGCGCAGATCAACGCCCCCGAACCGCGGTTGCTGACCATTCAGCCCTGGGATGCCTCCGCCGTGCAGGCCATCGAAAAGGCGATCAAGGCTTCCAATCTGGGGATCATGCCCAACAGCGACGGCCGGTTGATCCGTCTGCCTATACCTGAACTTTCCGAAGACCGCCGTAAAACTCTGGTCAAACAGGTCAAGGCCCGCAGCGAAGAAGCCAAAGTCGCTGTGCGTAACGCCCGCCGTGACGGCAACGAAGCTGCCAAAAAGTATCAGAAAGACGGCGATTTGACCGAAGACGAACTCAAGAAGCTGCTGGATGACATTCAGAAAGCTACTGATAAGCACATTGCCGACATCGACAAAGTCGTTGCCGATAAAGAAAAAGAACTGTTGACCGTCTGACGGTTCAGAGGTACTTTTCTATGAAAAAAAGACCGCCGGTTGTGGAAAGAAAGTCTGCCAGCTCCCGGCGGTCTTGGTATTTTGTTTTGTGGGGAGCCGGATTGCTGACGCTGCTGTGGCGGTTGATCGCAGCTTGGGAAATCAGCCACAGCGGATTTGCTTACAGCATCTTTTCGCCCCCGCAAGCTACTGATTTGCGGACTTACATGGTTTTGGCTGAAGAAGTTGCCACCGGGGTATTCAGCGGGCCATTCTATTATCAACCATTTTATTACTCGGTATTTCTGCCACTTTGCCGCTGGCTTTCGGGGGCTTCGGTCTGGGGTGTAGTTTTTATCCAAGCTCTGTTGGGAGCCGTTACCGCTATGACCGCCGGATTGAGCACTGCAAGATTAGGCGGCAAACTTGCCGGAACTGTGGCAGCTTATTTAACTGCGCTTTGCACCGTACTGATTTTTTACACACCTTTTCATCAGATCGCCACTTTGCAAACCTTCAATCTGGCGGTGATGAGTTACTTTGCCATCCGGGCGTTTCAAAGCGGCAAATACCGCCATTGTGTTGGATTTGCACTTTTTGCGGCGATCGGCAATCTTACCCGGGGCAATATCATACTTTTGTTTGTCCCCCTTTGTATAGCTCTTTTTATAGCTTATTACCAACGCTTTAACTTGAAGAAAGCCGTTTTGAGCTTGCTTTTGTGCGGTGGTGTTTTTCTGATCGCGGAGTCGCCTTTTATTATTTACAACTCCATAAAACTGGGGCGTTTGTGCGGCCCCTCCACTGCTGCTGATGCGGTTTTGGCTTTGGGCAACACCCCTGAAGCACCTCCCGGCGGGCGGGAACCGGGATTGCCTGCCGGACCTATGGAATACCCTCAAGCTTACCATATCTGGATGAGCGATTGCGAAACAAATCCGGTCTGGAAAAAGATCTTGAACTACCTTGCCGAAGAGCCCGCAGCTTATCTGGAACTGACTTCCCGTAAACTGCTTTTGTTCTGGGACAGCCGGGAAATACCCAACAATGTATCGCTGGCAGGGGAGGGGACTGCTTCAAAAATACTTAAATTGACCATTCCGCCGGGGATTTTGCTTACGCTGGGGCTGGCGGGGATGCTGCTCTTGCTGAAAAAGCTGCGTAAAGCTCCCTATTGGCCTTTGTATATAACTGTAATATTCTATTGGGGGGCAACGGCGGCATTTTACAATCTCTCCCGCTTTCGGGCACCGGTGCTGCCGGAATTGGCGATTTTCGGCGGCTTGTTCGTCGGCGAAATCATCCGCCGTTCCCGTAAAGAGGATTGGAAATTTATCAAGATTTACGGTGTGCTTGCTCTGGCATTGAGCATTTTTCTGGTATTCGGTGCTTATGAATTTTACCGGAAATGTTGCGAAAAAGCTGTTTTAAGTGTGGTAAGACCGCAAGGCACCACCTTGCTTTTGCCGGATAAGCGGCAAGTGCAGTTTTATCACGGCCCTATGACTTTCGGCGGATGGATTCCCCTTGAAGTCAAAAAGTTGCAGACATTGCAAGTAAAGTTTCCGGCAGTGGAAAAGGTTCTTTCCGGTAAAAGCGAAGTGGAGTTTTCCGTACAGAGCCAACGCCCCGGGAACCTGATCGTGGCAGTGAACGGCAAAACCATTGCCGTTGAATTCAAATCGCCAGAGTTCAGAAAAGTCACTGTGCAGCTGGATAATGGTTTGGAAGATGGTAATGTAGTTATAAATATATTGTATAATGGAGCTGAAGCCTTTTTTATAGCCGACACTCAACGCAATTATCAGGCAAGCAGTATGGATGGAAAAGTGCTGGATGGTGAACTGGTAATGCGGCTCACCCGATAAAAAAAACGGCTTAAAACTTGACAGATCACATCTTCGGTGTTATTATAAGGTTATAGAAACAGTTGAAATTGGAGTTTATATGGCGAATAATCAGACAATTCCCGGAATATGGACACTGCTGGGCGTAGTGGGTTTTATCTTGCTGCTGGCTGGCAGTGCTGCTGTGATTTATCCGGCAAGATTGCAATATGAGCGCCAGAAAGAGTTTTACGAAAGTACCCGGGTTGTTGCAGACCGGGTGCGTGCCGAGCGTGATATGTTGCAGAAAGAAGTATCTGCGTTGGAGAGCTCTCCTGCTGCAATAGAGCGCATCGCCAGAGAAAACTACCGCCTTTGCAAAGAGGGCGAAATAGTCCTCTACTACAAAAAGCCCGCCAGGTAAAACCGCAATAAAGCGGAAAAATTGCTGTAAGCAAAGTCCTAACCCATCGGCCAGCTATTGCCGCACTCGCCTGTTTCCGCTGCTTTGTGGTGTAGTAGGCAGGCAGTATTATAGATGGCAGCTTGGGATTTTTGAGAATTTTGGGAAGATTTGGGAAGGCTTGGGAGATTTTGGGAATTTTTCTGCCGCCACAGTATGTGGCGTATTGGCAGACAATTTGCCGGGCGATTTGGAGCGTCAAATGGATAAATCCCCCAATAGCTCCCAATAGCTCCCAATCCTTCCCAATCCTTCCCAATCCCCCTTATCCTATCTGGCAAGCATACAGGCGTTCGTCCCGCAACTGCTGTTGATTTGCAGCTATGGCAGAATAAAGCGGGGGCTGTTGCAAAACTAATTTTTTGGCAACACCCCTGTATCATTATTATTTAAGCTTAAAATCATAATACAACAAGCTGTAATCGGCTAAAAAGCTTCTATGATCACTGCATTCAGCTTTTTGCTCAAACCGAATCTTTGAGCAATATAAAAAGGAGAGTGTTGTGCGGCATACTTTTACCGGCAGCAATATTGTATCTGCCGCACATCCCAAGGGGAGATTAGCATTCTCCCCTTGGATCCCCTTTGCTCATTGCCCTGCTATATCCAGCGTAGTTCTTCACGATTTTTTATTAACGGCGGGGGCTACGCCCCCTTAGAGCGATTTTGCAACTTGTTGCAAAATCGTCCTCAAACGCCGGATGGCTTCGCTCGACTCCGTTCGACCTCGCAGCATGCCGCCTCGGGTTTGCAGGAATTTATCCTGCAAACTACTCTCACATCCGCTCGCGGCCCTGACCGGGCTTGTTGCTGTTGGCGAACAATGTCAACAGTTTTGCAACACCCTCCGCAACATATTTTTACTGCAACTTTTTATTGTTTACGGCGGTTTTTGTCTTTCCAATCCAGTGCTCCGGTGGGGCAGGCGTTTATACATGCTCCGCATTCGGCACAGCTGGTGGGCAGTCCGGCGTTGAACGCTGTCCCGATAGTGGTCAGGAAACCCCGGTTCTGGGCACTCAACAAGGTTTTGCCGATGATCTCTTTACAAGTCTTTACGCAAATACCGCACTTGATACATTTGCCGGTATCCTGCAAGATTTCCGGGTGACGGGTGTCGATGCGTTTGGCATTTTTGGCTCCGCAGATCGCAGTGGGGCAGGCGCCGCAAAGTTCGGCACTCTTTTTCAGGCGGCAATCGTGCTTGTCGGTACAGGAGCACTCAATGCAGCGTTTGCCTTCGGCTTGCAGTGCTTCGGCACTCATGGTGCCAGCCACTTCTTTGAAAGTGGTTTTGCGTTCTTCCAAACTTATCAACGGCAGTTGGGCCCGTTCAGAATCGGAAACGCTGTCGCTGATTTTGACCACATCGTCTGTGCTCATGCTGCGCCATGCACCACGGGATACATTGATCTTGTATTCTTCGGTGTAGGGTTTGCCTTCAAACATTGCCTGCATACCCAAAGCCATGATCCTGCCTCCGGCGACCGCTTCCACCACGGTTGCAGCTCCGGAAACGCAATCCCCGGCACTGAATACATTATCTTCCACCAGATTACCGGCGGAAACTTCGGCGTAACCGTATTTATTGACCTTGATCCCGGCGGGCATGATCGTACTCTGCCCCACGGCGGCGATAACGGTATCGGCAATGGTATCGAATTCGCTGCCCGCTTGCGGCACCGGACGGCGGCGGCCGGAAGCATCGGGTTCGCCCAAAACCATACGCTGGCAGGTCAGCACCAGTTTGCCGTTTTCTTTACGCAGTTTGACCGGCGCAACCAGAAATTCAAAGTTTACGCCTTCTTCTTTGGCTTCGTGGATCTCGATTTTTTCTGCTGGCATTTCGTTTTCGGTACGGCGGTAGAAACAGCTCACCTCTTCTGCACCCAGCCGCACCGCTGTCCGCACGCAGTCCATGGCGGTATTACCGCCGCCGATAACGATGGTCTTGCCGGGGTTGGCTGCTTTGCAATCTTTGAGGATATTCTCCCGCAAAAAGTCGATCCCCGCAGTGGCAAGCTCTTCGCCTTCGCAGCGGATGCCGGAAGATTTCCAGCAGCCCACGGCAATACCTACGGCATCAAATTCTTTTTTCAGAGTTTCGATATCCAGATTTTCACCCAGTTTGGCGTTGAATTCAAATTCCACACCCAGCTTTTTGAAGTGTGCCAATTCCACATCCAGTACATCACGCTTGGGCAGGCGGTATTCGGGTATACCGTAACGGATCATGCCACCAGCTTCGGGCATCTGGTCAAAGACTTTGACCGCCACACCCATTCTGCGGAGGAAGTATGCCGCACTCAAACCGGCGGGGCCTGCTCCGACGATGGCAACTTTTTTGCCGGTTTCCGGCGGCAGCGTTTCCACATATTCCCGATAATACAAATCCGCAGCGTAACGCTTGAAGTCGTTGATGGATACCGCTTTGCCATAAATGTTTTTGCGGCACTCTTTTTCGCAGAACCGGGGGCAGACCCGACCGATACTCATGGGCAGCGGAATGCGTTCTTTGATGATTTTCAACGCTTCCAGCCAGTTGCCTTCTTTACCGGCACGCACATATTCTTCTACGGCGGCGTGGGCGGGGCAAGCCATGGTGCAAGGTGCTTCGCAGTCGCCGGAGTGTTCGCTCAAAAGCAGCTCCAGAGCTGTCTTACGCATGGATTTGACCTCTTCTCCGGAAGCGTCGATTTCCTGACCCGGTGCCGGACGGGCGGCACAGGAGGGCAGGAATTTACCGGTCTTGCAATCTTTGACCACGCAGACAAAACAGCTGGTGGTGTGGGATACTTTGCCGTTAAAGCACAAACTGGGTATGGTTATACCTTCCCGGCGGGCAACTTCCAGAACGGTTTCGCCCACTTTGGCTTGAACGGTCTTGCCGTCAAGGATGAATTCAAAAGTATTTTCAGCAGAATTGCTCATTTTATAAACCTCTAAACATTTTACTCGTTGGGATAGCGGCTGATCGCCTTTTTCGGGCAGATCTCTATACAGCTGTTGCAGCGGGTGCATTTAGCCGGATCAATAACAAAATCGTCGCCGATCGCCCCGGTGGGGCAGGTTTTGATACAGAGTTTGCATTTTACGCACTTGCTCTGATCCAGCTTGACCTTGACGAGAGCGTTACATTCCAACGCTGTGCAGGTGTGTTTTTCCACATGGTCAAGGTATTCATTTTTGAAATACCGCAATGTAGCCAGCACCGGGTTGGGGGCAGTCTGACCCAAGCCGCAGAGGGAGCCTTTGCGCACCTGATTGCCCAGCGTTTCCAGAAAATCAATATCTTCCAAAGTACCTTCGCCACGGGTGATGCGTTCCAAAGTTTCAAACATGCGGGTAGTACCCACCCGGCAGAAGGTGCATTTGCCGCAGGATTCCCGGCGGGTAAAGTCCAGAAAGTAGCGGGCGGTTTCCACCATACAGCGGTTTTTGCCGATAACGATCATACCGCCGGAACCCATAATGGCACCCAGACTGCGGAGTGAATCGTAATCTACGGGTGTATCAAAGAGTTCTACGGGGATACAGCCGCCGGAAGGTCCGCCGGTCTGCACGGCTTTGACATGTTCCGGGTCAGCTCCGCCGATTTCAAAAACGATTTCCCGCAAAGTTATACCCATGGGTACTTCCACCAGACCGGGGTATTTCAAGTCCCCTGCCAGAGCAAAGATCTTGGTACCTTTGCTGTTATCAGTACCGATGGAAGCGTAGGCTTCGGCACCTTCGGCGATAATGCAAGGCACATTGCCGAAAGTTTCCACATTGTTGATCATAGTGGGCAATTCATGGTAGCCGCTGTCGGTGGGGAAGGGCGGGCGGAAGCGGGGAGTACCGCGTTTGCCTTCCAGCGAGGCGATAAGGGCGGTTTCTTCGCCGCAGACAAAAGCTCCGGCACCCTCTTTGATGATGATTTCCAACTCTCTGCCGTGAACGATGTTGAGTTGGTTGGCTTTGATCTGTTCAATAGCGATCTTGAGATTTTTGATCGCCATGGGGTATTCGGCACGGCAATAGATAAAGAGCTTGGTGGCTCCGGTGGCTGCTGCGGCTATAAGCATGCCTTCCAAAACCTGATGGGGTACGCTTTCCATCAGCGAGCGGTCCATAAATGCACCGGGGTCGCCTTCGTCGGCGTTGCAGATGATGATTTTTTCTGCCGAATCTTTGGCTGCCAGAAATCCCCACTTCATGCCGGTTGGAAAACCGCCGCCCCCGCGACCACGCACGCCGGAGGCTTTGATGGCGTTGACGATGGCTTCGGGTGTCATAGTTTGAGCTTTGGCAAGAGCTTCGTAACCGCCCACCGCTTTATATGCTTCGATGCTTACGGGATTGATGCGTCCGGCAAGTTTCAGCACTTTGGGCAGGGTTTTGGTGCGGCGGGCTTCGGGTTCGGTGAATCTGCCTTCTTCGCTTAAAGCAAAGATATTGGCAAGACATTTTTCATCGGCAGTCAGATTGCCGTAAAAGATGGATTTACCGTCTTTAGTGATGACTTCGGCAAGGGGTTCGGCGTAGCAGCAGCCTACGCAGCCCACTTCGGTAATGGCAAAATCACCTGCCATAGACTGCATTTTTTCCAACACTGCTCCAGCACCGGAGGCTATACCGCAGCTGGCAGTACCCAGCCGGATCTCTGCAATATTTTCGTTGATCATTTGTTCTGATACTCCTTGAGGATGCGGATGACCTTTTTGCGGTCAAGTTTACCGTAAACTGTGCCGTTTACTGCCATTACCGGCGCCAGACTGCAACAGCCCAGGCAGGAAACTTTTTCGATAGTAAAATTGCCTTCGGCATCGGTTTCGCCGGGGCGGATCTTCAAAGCATCGCTCAACCACTCCATGATCAGCGGCGAACCTTTGATATGACATGCCGTACCATCGCAGACCGCAACGGTGAATCTGCCCGGCTTGACTCTTTTGAACTGGGCGTAAAAACTCAAAACGCCTTCGATTTCCACCGGGGCGACCTTAAAGTATTCTGCCGCAGCTTTGATCGCTTCGTCAGATACATACCCTTCACTTGTTTGGATGGCTTGCAGCCCCCGGATAAGATTACCAGGTTCCGGGGCGATCGCCGCAAGGCAGGCTTGGATTTTTTCCATAAAAACGCTCCTCATATAACATGTAATGCAGAATTTGTTTAAAGGTAATGCCATTAATATAGTTCTAAACGCTCCTTTTGCAATATTTCAACTTCCTGAAACACTCTTTTTTATACAAAAATTTGACAAATACTCTCTGCCGGGCTATTTTTAATAAAGGCTCTGTTCCCAATACGGGTAGGTCGATAAAAAGTTATATGATCAACTTTTGTATTGGAACTTTTTTAAAACTTGAATGGCATTTATCTATTTGCAGAGGAAATAGATAAATGCCTGGAAAAGGTTTGGAAAAAGGGGGTGGAGTTTGAGGAGGGGGAAAAGGACCTTTCCTCAAAAGGTCTTTTCCCCCTCCTC
>JAZMZK010000023.1:0-30095 GCA_045585955.1 Victivallaceae bacterium | reverse complement strand
CAAGCAAAAACTTGAAGAATACATTTGCTATTTCAATAACGAAAGAGTATCTTTAACATTAAAAGGAATGAGCCCGGTAAAATACCGAACCCATTCCACATAATTTAACCCGTCCAAATTTTTGGGGTCACATCAAAACTGTTGATGTAGTTTGCTGACAGCCCCGGTGTTTTTTCAGTCGGAAGAGCTGAAATCATCATAGCTTTTGCCATGTTGATTTGTAGTTGACTTTTTTGTTGAACAATCAGGATAAGTTTTCCAGTACCTTGCGAGCGTTGTTGATCATAAAATCCTGATTATGGCGGCCCCAAATCATGGTTTTGCCGGCTTCGCGGAAAAAGATCTTGTAAAAGATGGCAAACTCATTTGCCATATCAAAGGTTATGGGTATACCGTAGGCAAAGTCGGTTCCGAACATGAATTTTTCGTAGAATGGCACACCATCCCACGCCCCGCCTGCCAGTGCGTCGATAAACCATTTGTAGTCGGTCAAAGCACTGATGGTGCAGCGGATATTGGGGTAATACCAGAGGGCGGTGGTCATCTCTTCCGACCACGGCACGCCGGGGTGGCCCGCAATTATGCTTAATTTGGGAAATTCAGCAGCAATGGTGCAAAGCATAGCGGGTTTCATTCTGCCCGGCGAAGAGTATAAGCCGGGAAATGCCAGTTCCGACGAAGGCTTTTTGGCAATACACCCCACATGGAAATAACAGGGCATGTTGAGTTTTTCGGCTTCTGCATAAAATGGGAAAAACCGGGGATCGTCGTAATTGTATAAGGGGTCGATGAACTTAAGCCCGGTAAATCCGGCATCTTTCAACATCCTGATTTGATCGGGGTTCTGTTCGGCACGGCAATAGGCAAAGGGGTGGACAAACTCCGGATAGAGTTTGGCGATTTTTAATACTTCGTCATTGCCGCAATGGCGGGGCGAATTTTTGAAGCACTCGATACTGTGCAGCCAAATGCCTTTGCAGTGACCGCCTTCAAAGAATTTTTCCAGTTCTGCCCGGGAGTAATCCCGAGCTAAATGCGTGTGAGTGTCGATCCACTCAAAAGGTGCAGCCATTTTTAATTTTTCCTTTATATTAAATTGGTTGAAAAGTTGATTGCAAAGCTCCTCAAAAGTCATTATGGCGAAGGCTCTGCTCATTGATTTTGTTTTGAAAGGCTTTTGAAATTAGCTTTATTTACTGAATAACTCCACTTCTGACAGCATAAAATTGGCTTTTTGCCACGGCAGTTTCTGCAAGAGTGCTTTGCAGTAAAACTTGGATAGTTCGCCCTTTTCTATGGCCCCAGGAATGGGCGAAGCGGCAAATTCCAGCTTAATAAACGACGCTTGGGGGGCATTTTCTGTCAACTGCAAGGTTTTTTGCCGCAGACCGTATTTTATAAAATCCGCTTTCCCGGCTGGGAAAAATCCTACTTGGGTATATTGTTTGCCATTGCTGCTTACAGATACTGTAACATCACGCAAACTGCCGGTATAAAAGAGTTCCACTCTATTCAGCGATACCGTTTTTTTCAGGTCGATTTCTATACTTATTTTGCCGGAAGTTGACCAGCCTGCCACCCGGTCGCATAAAGTGGCTTTCCGGTTGTCTGCATTGCCTTGAGCAAAGGCTCGGCGGCGGTCAAAGAGTTTGCCGCGTCTTAACTGTACTGGGCTTATTTCGGCAGGAGCATCGGCGGCGGGTGTGCAGCGGTATACTGCCTGCTTGGAAACTCTTTCATTAGCGGAGTGATCCGCCCGGAAGTTGCGGAAAGATAAATGATTACCGCTTATACATTTGCCGCTGACTTTTGGTAACTCTTTTATCAGCGTATCAGGGAAGCGGAAACGCCAAATATCCTGATCAAGTTTTATGCCCAAATCGGCAACCAGATCGCGGAAGTATTTTTGCCATTCCGGCAGACTTATCAAAGTCCGTTCCGGAAAAGCTGCTCCGAAAACGATAACTTTACCTTTACCGAGAGAAGTTTTCTGTGCCGCGAGCCTGCCATCTTTGTATCGGAGCAAAACTTCAGCACCGGCTGTTTGCGGCAGCTCAAAACATGGCGTCCGAAACAAGGGCAGAGTTTTGCTTTTGCCATAAAGTGCTTTGTCCGGCTGTTTGCGTTTGCTGCCCGATAACCCCGGCAGCTGATGACGGTTCAAAGCATTGCCCGCAGCATCAAAACTGAATGCTTCCGGATCGGCGATCACCAGCGTACCGCCATTTTTTACATAATCAACCAAAGTTTGCAAGGCGTCAGGGGAACAATATTTTGCATCGGCAACAAAAACAGTTTTGTACTTGTTTATATCCACCAGTTTTTCGGACAAGCTCCGTTCGTTGAAATAGCTGAACCACGCCCCTGCTTGCAGCTCCAACAGCGAGTGGAGCATCTGATTTTTGCGGGGTTTGATCCGCATGACAGGGTACGCTCGCAAAGTAGTTACCGGTACAAAAAATCCGCAATCAGCTTCCGGATATTTTAAGGGCGGCAGCTTGGTTATTTCGTCCTGCAAAGCGGTCAAAAGCTGCCAGCGTTCCGGGGCTCCGTAGCGATCCATGCACAAACTGCGGCGGCTGCGTCCGCCCCGGGTGTCTGCCAGATACCAGTGGAACCCGTTGGAACCGCCCCGGAAACCCTGCGAAACCTTTTCCAGCATTTCAAGCGGAGTAAGAGCTGCCCCGTAATTTTCGATATGGAAACAGGGCTGCAACCGTTTGACCGGCGAGAGATCTCTGATATATTTGCTGGTAAAACTGAAATCTGCCACCGCTGCGGATGAATCCGGATAAAGCTGGGCATTTAGTATATCGCAACAGCTTTCATCCAGCAATGTATAGTCATAAAATACCCCGGGGCTGGCTTGCGTATCATCGCTGATAATGTAGACTCCCGGCAGTTCTTTATTGATAATTTTTTTGAAATCTTTGTGCAGCTGTATACATTGATCGGCAAGGTAACTTCGCAAAGCTATCCAGCGGAAAACATTGGTATCGGCGGGGGATTCCGGGGCACCAAATTTACCGTAACCATATTTATTCCGGATCACCTGACAGATTTTATCCAGCTCCGGATAGGTGTTTTTGCCTTTGTGTTCAGCTTGCAGAGCAAAAAATCTCCACAGCTGGTGGTCGATGACTTCATCACCAAATGTTATGGCGTACAACTGTTTTTTATACTGCTTGAGTTTTGCTGCGTAAGCAAGAAAACTTTTCTTTACCGCTGGATCCATAAGCAGCGGCTTACCGTCTTTCGCTGCCTTGGGAATACGCTTGGGGGATGTAAAACGCTGACCATCAGCAATAAATTTTGTACCCGCAGGAGTTTTGTTCTGCCAGTTGTAACTGGTGCTTTTAAACATTGAGTCTGCAATGCCGTGGAGCAGCAGCCGATAGCGGACAGCAGTCTGTAATGCTTCGGTTTCTTCCCATGGTATGCCGAATTCAAAAGCTATGGGGAGAAAACCGGGATTGAAACCATGATGCCAGGTCATCGAGCCATCTTTAGCTTTTCCAATCGGCTCATTGCTCCACAACTCTTTGTAGAGCGGTTTTTCGGTGAATTTCACCGGAGCTGTGCGGGTTTGCTTTTGGGGTATATTCCACTCCAGGAGGCAGTTGCCGGGAGCGTTGAAACGCAATATGCGGCTTTGGGCGTTGAGCTTGAGTTTGATGGTACCTTGCGGTTTTTTTTGATTCAGAACCGAAACAGCTTTACTGCCGGAACTGCGATGATCCTGCGATAACTGTTCCAAAGTACCGGTCAATGTTTTTTCGGGTTTTTCGCTTCTCCAGATCAGTTCGCCGTTCCGGAAGCCAACAATAGTAAAAGGTTTTGTCTGATCGATTTTTCCGCTGCGGTAAGTAAGGAAGTGTTCGGCGTGGGCAAGGTTGGCAACATTTGAACCAGTCAAACTGTAAACTTCCTTTTGGCGGGGATTGGTGCGTGCCAAATTTATTCGCCATAATTCAACACCGTGGCTTTTGCAGTTCAATAGATCGTTCAGCGGAATTGCCAGCTCCACACTCCAGAAATCTTTGCCGATAATGGCGTTGGCAGTTATATTGAAGTCATGCAAAGGATTTCTGCCGATGGCATCGTAAACTACTGCATTGGCGTTGATAATGATGTGCCGCTGGATAAAAGTTTCTTTCGGGCTGTTCCACGGATCAAAACGCAGTTCTACGCAGTCATCGCTCCAAACGGCATTGTCCCGTTCTTCCGGAGTACGCCATTGGCACTTGATCTTGGCAGGATTTTTATCGTAACAGATAAACGCAGCATAAAAATTCTGTTCATCTCTGCCGAAATAAACCATGGTTTTATCTGCCGCAGAACGATCGCCGGTTTTTATCAACAGCTTTTTTTCAGCACTTTGCCATTCATCATCAGCAACTTTGCCGTCGATGACCGGTTTTTGGGGTAAAAACGGCAATACCGGTTCGGAGGCCATTGTTACTGCACCCAGTAACAGCGATACTGCTGTTAATAATTTTTTATTGGACATGATCTTGATTCTTTCCATCAATACATTTGACACCGGGTCGTTTGGTCGCCGGCGATCACTCCTTCCAGCTCCAATGCTTTATCTTTTTTCGGCTGGGGACGCCACTGTACATGACCATCAGCCATGGAAACATGCAACCCTACGCTATGAGGATAAGCCAGCGCTGCAACGCTGTTGCCGGCAGTCAACCGGGCGCCGCAGTTAAAAGCGGTCAAACTGCCAGCCAATGCTTCGGCAGGGAACGAACCGCTTTTATCGCCATTTTCCACCAGAATAAAGGTGTTGGTAGGATTTTTTATCACAGTCAGATTTTTTCCGCAATAACTTGCAGTGTTGGTTCCTTCAGCAGCCATGCCGCAAAATGAAGAGTTATAACCGAATGAGGTGTAG
Source organism: Victivallaceae bacterium (assembly GCA_045585955.1). GTDB lineage: Bacteria > Verrucomicrobiota > Lentisphaeria > Victivallales > Victivallaceae > SIG78. Next base: position 25,195 of record JAZMZK010000023.1, on the reverse strand, counting down.
GCATTGCTGCCGGTATTTTTCTCGCACTCCGGGCAATAAAAAATGTTGTTGCCTTTGCTCCCCTCGGCGGTGTTTGCCAATTCTTTGGGGTCAACTCCGGTATAAGAAAAGATTTTTTCGGTCCAATAGACCTTGGAGTCGCTGAATACACCTTTACCGTTGGTTTTATTCTGGGGCAGCAGATTGTTATTATCATCGGCATAGGCAAACATTGCTTGAGTGATTTGCCGCATGTTGCTGGTGCATAATGCCGCTTTGGCACGCCCCCGTGCCGCCGAAAGAGCGGGCAAAAGCATTGCCGCAAGGATGGCTATGATAGCGATAACTACCAGAAGTTCGATCAGCGTGAACTTCCGGCAAGGTTTGAAACAGGGAAAAAGCTTGATTTTGTTCATTTTTCTACTCCGTTGTTATATATTGAGTTTTCTTTCTTTTTTTTTCATAAAAAGCTGATTCGCGGTAGACTACTTTGCCGGGGATGCGGATAACTTCCGAAATCAGGGAGTTTTCCCGGATCTTCTGACAGAGCAGTTTTACACTTAACTCTATACCCAAGGCATGCTGATAATTTATAGTGGTCAAGCGGGGATATTGCAGCGGATAAACACCCAGACTTTCGTTGTCACCGCAACCGGTGACATGAAAATCTCCCACTTTAGCTCCCCGGTCGGTAAAGGCTTCAAAAAGCCCCCAGGCTATGGCGTCGGCCTGACACACATGCAAGACATCCGGGGCGTATTCAAGATTAAGACCGTTTTTGTATGCGGCGATCTCAAATGCAGATCGATATTGCAGCACCTGTTGATCGGCTGACTCAAAATTGCTGTAAAGCATGGCGTTTTGCATTATTTGCAAAAAATTTTCATCAAAGTAATGCAAGTAACACTTGCGGATCCCGGAAAATCTGGCTTTCCGGAAAATCTGACTGAACGGCGTCATCAGATCCAATACCAGCTGGTTGCCGCTTTCGTGCAGTACATGTCGCGTCCATGGCCAGAGTTTGGGTTTGGCAAAATCATTGATCAGCTGCCGGGAATTTTTATCGGTAAAAGACTCGTGAACTATCAAGCCGTCGAATTTGTCAAAAAGCCGCGGACTGAAATTTGATCGCTGCAAATCTTCGAACGAAAATAATTTACATTCGCAATCATTGTTGGCAAGTTCCTGTTGCAACAGCTTGTTTATCAGCATTTTTTTGTATAACCCCGAGGGGGTGCTGTTGGCAAGTTCTTCTGAAATCACACAGGCTATATGCAGTTTTTTCTTCCGGATGTTGACAAATGTCCCGCTGCCGTTTTTACGGGTCAGCAATCCATCTTTTGCCAGTATATTCAAGGCATTGTTAGCAGTCTGCCGGGAGCATTGAAATTTTTCTGCTGCCTGCCGGGCAGACATAAAAGAAACTGTGTACTCTTTTTTTTCAAACAGTAATTTTTTCATTTGTTCAGCGATCTTTACCGCCAGATTATCCGAATGCATAAAAATCTCCGTGATTGATCTGCAAGAACTTTACAGATAGTGTGCAGATGGTTCCTTGGGGATAATATATCAAAAGTAAAAACTGAAATCAAGAGTAGATGCCAATAAACCAGAGATTTAGAGAAAAAGCGTCAGGCAAAGCGTCCGCTAAAACAATACCCGTTCTGTCAGACTGCAGGGAAGATATTATTTTTTGAGTTGTAAATTTGTTTTTACCATTAAAGGTGTTATATTAAAGAGAATGTTTTCATAGCTGATAGAAAGAGGTTTTTTATGGAACAGTACAAGAAAGATTTTATTGAGTTTATGATCGACTGCCAGGTGCTTAAATTTGGTGACTTTGTGACCAAAAGCGGCCGCAAGACTCCGTTTTTTGTCAACACCGGGTTCTACCGCACCGGCGCACAGCTCCGCAAGCTGGGCGAATATTACGCACAGGCGATCAAAGAAACTTTCGGCTTGGAGTTCGATGTTTTGTTCGGCCCTGCCTATAAAGGTATTCCGCTGTCGGTAACTGCCAGCATTGCGCTGTCGGAAAAATACGATGCCGATATCCGCTACTGCTCCAACCGCAAAGAAGTCAAAGATCATGGCGATAAGGGTATCCTGCTGGGTTCTCCCATTGCTGACGGCGACAAAGTTGTGATCATCGAAGATGTTACCACTGCCGGTACTTCCATTGGTGAAACTCTGCCCATCTTGCAGGCTCAAGGCAATGTAAATGTGCTGGGTTTGGTGGTCAGCGTTGACCGTATGGAACGGGGGCAGGGCGAAAAGAGCGCTCTGTGCGAAATCTCCGAAAAATACGGTTTCAAAACCTGTGCCATCGTTACTATGAAAGAAGTCATCGAACACCTTTACAACCGCCCCTACAAAGGCAAGGTGATCATTGACGATACTTTGATGGCGGCGATCAACGCTTACTACGAACAGTACGGTGCCAAATAAGTTGGTTTTATGATTGTTTTTCTGCCGGATGTCTGCTGCATCCGGCAGAAGATCTTATATTTTTTTAACACATTGCTATAACGATTAAGCAAAAGATATTTTATGCGTACGACCTTAAAAGATATAGCACTTCATGCGGGCGTTTCGACTGCTCTGGTATCCAATTACCTTAATGGCAGCCGTGCCGCCCGGATGTCGGATGCCACCCGGGAGCGGATCGAAAAAGCTCTCAAAGAGCTGGATTATCAGCCGTCGTGGGCGGCGAGGGCGCTGCGGACAGGCAAAAGCAATATCATCGGGCTGGTGGGCACCATGCTTAATTACGAAGTAAACCAGTCGGAAATGCTGGCGTTGTTTTATGCCGCATCCCAGCGTGGGTATCAGCTTTCGGTACAGTTTACCGGCGATGACCCGGAACGCCTGCCCGGGGCGGTCAGGAGTCTTTTGGCACAGGGCTGCGATGTGGTGATAGTTTCCGGGAATCTGACCGATAGTGATTGCTGTAAATTAGCTGAATATATGCCCAAACTTTTATTGATAAATTCCAATAAAAGTTCAGAGATCGCCGGTCGGACGATACGCTATGATTACGAAAGTGCGGTCTTGACGGCGTTGGAGGATTTGAAAAGTTCCGGGCATAAAAATATTTGTTACCTGTGCGATAAAAACTGGAGCATCGACCAGCGTATGAGTGCATTTTTATCCATGTATCCGGCAGAAAATCTGGTGGATTGCAACCTTTACGGGAGGCGGGATAAGGCGTGGTTCGATACGCTTCTGGCAAGCCGGAAAGATTGCACGGCATTTTTCTGCATCAACGATATGATCGCTTTGGAGCTTATGCAGTATTTGCTTTTGAACGGCAAAAAAGTTCCGGAAGATTATTCGGTGCTGGGGTTTGACAATGTTCATGCCGCCGCCATGACCATTCCGGCATTAAGCAGCATAGCCCGTCCGTTGGAAGAAGTTGCCAGCCGGGCGATCGACCGGTGCGGAGAAATTATAAAAGATCGTAATACAGAGTTTGAAACAGAAATTTTTAAATGTATATACATCCCCCGGAGCACCACTCTCCGGCGGGAAAAACAAGGAGTTGCAGTTTATGAAAAAGAATAAGATCTTGCAGTTTGGTGAAGGTGTTTTTTTGCGTGGCTTTGTTGAACCATTGATCCAGCAAATGAACCAAAGTGCCGATTTCAATGGCGAAGTTTACGCTGTCAAACCCCGTGCCGGAGCAGTTCCCGCCAAATTTGTCGAACAGAATTGCCAGTATAATCTTTTGGTGCGGGGCATTACCGAAAACAATGAAACGGTGGAAACTGTGGAAAAAATCACGGTGCTGAAACAAGTTCTTTCCAGCTCGGAAGAGTGGGATAAAGTCGAAGCTCTTGCCTGTGACGAAGATTTGCGTTTTATTTTCAGCAACACCACCGAAGCGGGCATTGCTTACGAAGCAAATAACCTCGATACCTTCCCCGGCAAGCTGGCACGGCTTCTGCAGAAACGCTTTCAAGCCGATTTGCCCGGAGTGGACATTCTGCCTTGCGAACTTATTGAAAATAACGGTCAGACCCTCAAAGAGTATGTTTTGCGTTATCTGGCAGGCAATGCGGCTTATGATTATGTAAAAAATCAGTGCCGCTTTTACGATACATTGGTTGACCGCATCGTGTCGGGTTTTCCTGCTGATCATGCAAGATTTGATGCCAATGACCAGTTGATGGTGGCGGTGGAGCCCTTTGCTTTTCTGGCGATCAAGGGCGGCAAGGAACTTCTGGAGCGGCTGCCGCTGCCGGAAGATATTGCTCTTTTGACCGATGATCTTACGCCTTACCGCACCCGGAAAGTACGGGCACTCAATGCTTCCCATACCGGAATGGTTTCCGGCGGATTGCTGGCGGGATTCTCCGAAGTTCAGCAGCTTTTGGCAGATGAAAAATTCCGCAGCCGCATCGAGAAAACGCTCTTTGAGGAAATTCTGCCCACCATTGCTTTGCCCGAAGCAGAGAAACGCTCCTTTGCCGAAAGCGTTCTGCGGCGGTTTGCCAATCCTTTTTCCCATCATAAACTTGAGGCTATTGCATTGAACAGCGTTGCCAAATGGAAGGTGCGGATATTGCCGGTGATATTGGACAGTCCAACGCTGCCGTACTATTTATCCCGCTCGCTGGGCGAACTCTTCAAGCGTTATAAGCTGAATAATGCCGCCGGTGATACCGCCGAAATCGCCGCCCGCTTCAATGAAAATTATTCCATAGATGACTTTTTGAGCGACAAGGAGTTGTGGGATATGGATCTGCACACCATCCCCGGTATGGCAGATGCCGTTAAGGAGGTTTTGTTATGATAATCCACGCTAAAGACAATGTGGAGATCCGCTCCGACGGTCATAAATACGCCCGCATTGATATACCCTGCGGGGCAAAAGTTATCAAATACGGTATGCCCATTGGTTCAGCAACCGGCAACATCGCTTGCGGCGAACATGTGCATACGCATAACTGCAAAACTGATCTTGAGGGGATATTGGAGTACACTTACACGCCGGATTTCACTATTCCGGAAATTGCCTGCAACCGTTCTTTCATGGGGTACCAACGCCCCGATGGTCAGGTGGGTATCCGCAACGATATATGGGTGATACCCACGGTGGCTTGTGTCAACAAACTTGCCAAACAACTTGCCGACTATGCCGGAGGCGTGGCGTTGGAACACCCCTACGGCTGCTCCCAGCTGGGCGAAGATCACGAAAATACCGCCAATGTGCTGGCGGCTCTGGCTCATCACCCCAACGCCGGGGGCGTGCTGATCGTGGCATTGGGCTGCGAAAATAATACATTGGAAAGTTTCAAGCAGCGTTTGGGCGATTACAGCAAGCTCAATATTGAGTTTCTGTTGGCTCAAGATGCGGGCGACGAACTGGCTGCCGGGAAAATGCTCATTGATAAATTGCAGAAAAATATTGTCAATGAGCGTGTGGAAATCCCGGTAAGTTGTTTGAAAGTCGGGCTTAAATGCGGTGGCTCCGACGGTTTTTCCGGCTTGACCGCCAACCCTTTGTGCGGCAGATTTTCCGACTGGCTCGTCGGGCAGGGCGGTACTACGGTTCTGACCGAAGTACCGGAAATGTTCGGTGCCGAAACGCTGCTTTTCAACCGCTGTATCAACAAAGAAATTTTTGATAAAGCCGTTAAGATGGTCAACGATTTTAAAAATTATTACGCCAAACACGATCAGGTGATCTACGAAAATCCCTCTCCCGGCAACAAGGCTGGCGGCATTACCACGCTGGAAGATAAATCTTTGGGGTGCGTGCAAAAGGGCGGCTCTTCGCCGGTGATGGATGTGTTATCTTATGGGGAAAAGTTGACCACGCCCGGCTTGAATCTCCTTTCCGGCCCCGGCAACGACCCTATTGCGGCAACGGCGCTGGCGGCGGCGGGCTGCCATTTGATGCTGTTTACTACAGGCAGAGGCACTCCCTACGGTTCAGTGATCCCCACGATCAAGGTGGCAACCAATACCGCATTGGCGGAAAACAAAGCCAACTGGATAGATTACGATGCTATGAAAAATCCGGAAACCGAAGCCTTTGCTGAATATATCCTGCAAGTGGCTTCGGGTGAAAAATCCACTTGCAACGAAAAAAACAACTATCGGGAAATCGCTATATTCAAAAGCGGCGTAACATTGTAAACTATAAAATGAGGAAGGATGTTATTATGAGCAATAAAATCATTGTTTCCGAACAACTTAAACACAAGTTATCCCGTTATTTATATATGCAGTTTGCCGAACCGCTGGGTACTGCCGATACTTCCATCGATGCGGCATGGGATTATCTGCACAACCGCTGGCAGCCCAAAACGGTGGATATACTCAAGAAACTTGCTCCCCCCATGATCCGCTGGGGCGGCTGTTTTGCCAGTTATTACCATTGGTACGAGGCCGTGGGGCCCCGGGAAAAGCGTATCCCCATACACAATATTTGCTGGGACGGACTTTTCTCCAATCAGGTAGGCACTTGCGAACTTTATGAGTTGGCAAAACTGCTGGGCAGCGAACTTTTGCTCAATATCAATTACGAGTCCGAAGGTTCGGAATTTCTGGCGCATCCCGCCCCGGGGATCGACCGCAAAGGTACGGCTGAAGAAGCTGCCGACTGGATAAGATACTGCAACGACCCGGATAATGAATTACGGAAAAGCCACGGCTATAAAGACCCGTTCAATGTCAAATATTGGCAGATCGGCAACGAAACCGGTTATGTGCCGACAATTCTGCCCAAAATCACCCATGAGCAGAATGCAAAAAAGGCTGTGGAGTTTATAAAAGTCATGCGGCATGCCGATTCGTCGGTCAAATTGATCGTCTGGGGCGATGGACCTAACGAAGAGTGGCAGAAGCGTTACAACGAAGGCAAGTTGAACTATTGGTGCCAGAGCGTGTGCGAAGCGGTCGGCGACTCGGCGGAACTGGTGGCGTTCCACAATCACTTTGGGGTTGGCGAAAAATACAACCACTTGACTTTCAATAATTACCGTAAAGATTTTGATTTGACTTTTGAATTACTGCTTGAAGGGGTAAAAGACTTTGAAGACCGTATAAACTACATGCGCTCTTCGCTGAAAGGTTTTACGCAGAAAATAGCCATGACCGAAGGGCATTACGCCATTACCGGCCGCCATTGCGGCAGATTGTATTCATCGTGGTGTACCGGTTTGGCATACGCCAAATGCTGCAATATTCTGGAGCGGAACGGCGATTTGATCGAAATCGCCACTCTGGCGGACTTCATGGGCAACTGTTGGCAGAACAATGCAGTAATATTGCCGGACTCCTGCTGGCTGGCAGAAAAAATGCCTTACTTGCAGCCGATAGGTTCGATCATGGGCTTGTTCAGTCAGCACATGGGGGAATATGCCGTGGAGGCTTCGGCTCCTGATAAAGTGGATATTTCAGCCAGTAAAAGCGGTGATAAACTCTTTTTGCATCTGGTGAACCTCGATAGCGTGAACGCCTGCAAACTGGAGCTTCCGGCAGCGGAAAAGCAGAAAATCAAGGTCTGGGAAATCTCCGGCAAGTTGGATGACGAGGTCAACGAAGGCGATCCCTTGATTTTTGAACCCAAAGCGTTTGAGCTTGAAAATAATATTTACACCATCCCGGCAGCCGGGGTGGCAGCCATTGAGATTTTTTGAAAAAACGGCAAAAGGTCTTTTTCCGCTTCTCAAGTACCGCCGCTGATTGGGAGAGAACCAAAAAATAGATAAACAAAAACAGGTACGGGAAAATGAAAAGTGCAGTTTGCTGCGAGCTTGATAATTTTTTAAGCAGCAAACTGCACATTTTTTTTGATGTGTTTACTTTTTCCGGAAGTGGAGCAAACGGACTTTACCGGCTTTTATTTCCAGATTTTCCAAATCGCTCTTTGCAAGATTTTTTCCATTCAATACATCATAGATCACTGCATCGGCAAAGGGCGGCGTTATTTTCCAACTGCCGGTGGGATTCAGATAATTGCCCGCAAGGATCAACGCTTCATTATCATTTTTTACGCCGGAAAGAGTCAGGTTTTTATCGTTGTGATCGGGAGTGTAGATTTCACCATTGAGGATCAGATCCTGATACTTGATAACATTCTGCATAGCCTTGGCGTGGTAATAAAAATAGATGGGGCTGACAAATCCCCGCCATGGGTAGTAGAAAAATCCCTTTGCACCGTTGAGCATGGTTTCGTAAATCATCTGTTCAAGGTGATAGGGTTCGTAAGCTCCATAAGTTCCGGGGGTAAGTACCGGAGCCAGAGCCCGCTTGCTTTTATCTTTTTGCAAAAGATAGTTGCTGCGGATATTGTTATGCACCCGCAGTTCGTTGCCCGCAACATACAAACTGGGCTGACCGCCATCGACAAATTTACCGTTGAGGCTCCACTTTTCAAAGCCTTGATAACTCCTGTTCAACGGCTGGCGGTTGTAGTTGTAAAGCAAAGGCATGGGGCATTTGCCATGTTTGGCACCTTTGGCTACGGCTTCGTTGAGGTCACTGTTGAGTTCTACACTTACATCGTCAAGGAAATCTTCCCAGTTTTTGCCGGATTTTTTCTGCAAAGCTGCACAGCGTGAACACTTGCGGACAAAGGGCATACTGTGCCCCCACATTTCAATATCCCACTGGATATAATCGGGTTTGAATTTAGCGACTGCCCGGGTTATTTTGTCCAACTCTTTGTGATAAAATTCTCCCCGGTAGGTGGGGCATTTTATCTGCTTTTGAGGTATATCCTGACAGTAGACCTCGCCGCCGTGTTTGTTGTATTTATACATATCCAGCAAGCCGTTGTAGCCGAATACGATCTTGTAACCCAGCTTGCGGGCCTTTTCGACTTTGGCTGAATATTCATCCGTAAAGCGGTCAACGCCGGTTCGCTGCATCATGTAGGGGTAGATTTGTATTCCTGAAAAGCCCATCTTTTTAAGATTGTCAAAATAGCCCGGGAAGGTGTTTTCGCCAATACCCATACGGCTTATAACGGTAAGACCTTTGAACAGCACCGGTGTTTCTGGTATGGTGATGACCTTGATTTCACGCTGGGCAACATGAGATTTTTTGTTGTTGATCGAAGCGTAAAAATATGCCTTGCTTCCGGCGGGAACTTTGCCTTTGGCTTGCAGAAAAACGCCAAAATGTTCCATAAAGCTGGCATATTTTTGGGGGTCGGCAGGCAGGCTGAACTGGTAACGCACATAGTTTTTGCCCGCCAGCTGAAACTTTTCGGCGGCAACTTCTTTATTAAGACAAACAATATTTTCCGGCAGCTCCAGAACCATTTTTACAACATCTTTTCTCCGGGCTTTTTTCCGGATATCCCGCACCCGGAAATAGTTGGGCGCAGGCAAGTTGTCTGCCACATAAAATCCGCCATTCTGTGATGGCGTAAGTTCCACGCCGCCCGAGAGCCGTTTTTTGGGCGTACCAGAATAGACTTGATCGGTGGCTTGCGTGGTGTTTTCTGCCTTGAGGATCGCCAATTCGTCGCAATAAAGATTGCCGCCATCGGGCACGATGTTGATCATCACATACCGGGCGTTGGCATTGACCGCCAGCTCAAAAGGATAGCAGAATATGCTGGAATCGTTTTCTTCCAGATAATACTGGTTGACAAAGTTGCTCTGATCCTTTTCCCCGGGCTGCAACTTGATCATGCCGGTTCCGGCGGGGTAAAAGAGCTTGCCGTCTTTGCTGACCAGCACCTCAAAACGGCGGGGAGAACGCTGGACTTGATTCTGCCGGTCGCCGCAATTTATCCGGATGACCGCTTTGCCCACCGGTTCAACTTTACCGAGATCGACCATCAGATCAATGCCGCTGGAGAGATCAGCAGCTGTCCGCCAGCCGACTGCCTGCGAGTCAAAACGCAAGACATCATCACCCCGGCGGGTGAGTTTGCCGTCAGTCAGGTCGGTTGCGTCAGTATTGGGCACTTTTTTATTTTTGCCGACACTGGTCAGATAAAAATTGGGGCTGACTGAAAAATTCACCTTTTTGCCCAACGCCAGATTGACTTTGCCGTTGACCGCTTTTTCCCACATAGCCCGATATTTGGCGGCGAGCGGTGTTAAGCGGGAGGCCGTCTTTTGTATATCGTTAGCTGTTTTTATATCAAAAGCAAAGGCAGGAGTTCCGTAACTGGAGCTGCCGTCCGCAAGAGTAACGCTGAACAAAACCGCTGATTTGCCGATATTGTGAGCTTGATTGCTTATTTTTACAAGAGCTGAATAGATGTGGTCATTGGCTTTGCTGTCGCCATTTTTGCCTTCGTCATTAAGCACGATCGGGCTGCCGAAAGATACATTTGCCATATTGTTGGCAAGAAATGCCTTGACTTCAACAGTTTTATCGGCAAGTTTTTCTCCGGCAAAGTATTCCACCTTGAATGTGTCGCCCGTTTGCAGGATGTTTTTTCCGGCAGAAATCACCACTCCGCCGACAGGTTCGTTGACCGTTTTAATAGAATTTATATCGTACCAGCCGCCGGGCTGGGTGCCTTTAGGCCCCCGCAATGTCAAAGCTAAAGTGAAAGGCTTTTTGGGCAGAATAAAGGTATTCACCCCTTGAAAAATCGGCCCCCGGGGCGTGGTGCGCTCGGATACATTACTGACAGTAACATAGTGATCAGGATCCTCGCTGGCACCGGCAGTGATTTGCAGATACTTTGCCTTGCGGACATTGACCCGGATCTTGGCATTGCCGGTTTGTTTTGCCCCGACTTCCCGCAAACGCAAACGGTTACCGATAACTTCAGCAGAGAGCCCGGCAAGTTTCCACTGTTTCATTTCCAGAACAGGCAGCTCGGCAGCAATGATACCCGCTGAAGTCAACAGTAACGCAAGCAAACAAATTTTTTTCATATCAAACTCCCTCTATTAAATATTGTCAAGCATAAAATATCCGTACTTTTCCAGATATTGCAAATGTTCCAGCAATACTTTGTGCTGTTCCTGCCGGCTTTGAGTATTCAATGCCGCTTCGGCGGTCAGCAGAGCTTCCAGCACACTTCTTTTGCTATCGCACAAGGCAAAGAAGAGGCGGCTGGCCGGCGAGGCAAAGCCCCGGCGCTCGGCGTGAGGAATTTTTGCCAGACTTGCCGGACAGCCGGGTTCAAAACGCCTGATAACCAGTTGCGAAAGTATTTGGTCAACAGTGGAAAGTTCTTCTGCTGCCGGAATTTCTGCCAGAGCTTTCCGGCTGATGGCTTGGATTTTTCCGGCATCAAACTTGTAATCGGCAAATTTTTTCACCGACTCCAGCCGCCCCAGATTGTATTGGGTATACACCTTGATCCGGAACGCTTTTTCCCGGTTGGAGAGTTTTTCGTTGGCCATGGTTGCGGCAATGGATTTTTCCAGCTCGGCTGCTGCCCGATCAGTGTAATCAGGAAAACTTGTGCGGCAGATAAGCTGCAAAACCGTATCGGCAAGCATGGGGAACCGCTCGCGGGTCAACACCCAATCCGGCAGAAACCCGGTGCCGGTGTTGTGGTGATAAACACCCGATTGATTGTAAAGCCAGTTAGTTGGTATATCCATCATGCAGTCGCCGCCGAAGGTATCGTCGGAAAGGCTGCCAAATTGTTCGCCCCACGGAGCATCGGGCAAAAGTTTCATACCGTTATCTTTATAGAAAAAGTCCCCGAAAAATGGCGAAGATACCGGCGACAAACGCAAACTTATCATTGGCGAACAACGGTGGGTAAAACCATCCAGACTCAATGCCGCAACGATATTTTTATAGTTTTGGTTTTTCATCATATAAGCTGTAAAGCCAAAGAGCTCCATGGAAAGCACCGCCCGCAGGGTTTTCCGTGGTTTTCTGCCGCTTTTGCTCAAAACGCTGCCGATTTCTGCCGCCAGAGCCGCCCCCAGAGCATCGTCGCCGGGGAAAGGTTCGTACATGTGCGCCAAAAGGGCGTATTCTTCGCTGCTTTCGCCGGGGATTATGCCGGTTACGGTATAGATTTCGCCCTCATACAAGCGGGTGTTCATTTCGGCGTGGAGCGTGACTTTCTGCTGCTTGATAAGTTTTTTCAAGAGCCGTGCTTTGAGGGGCGATATGGAAAATACCGGCAGTTTGCTGTCTTCCGCCGTGCGGTACCAGCCGAAGTTCCCCTGTCCGTTGAACCAGTAGACTGCATCGGGTTCATCGGTTTCGGCAGTGAATTTGCTCAAAACCATTGCCAATGCTCCGCTGGCGGCAACTTGGGTGTAAACTCCACCCCAGTAACGATTTTGAGTAAAAAGTACGATCTTGCCTTTTACATCGGGGTTTTCGGGGTCAAGATCATCGTAATCCACCACTTCGGCAGTAATACCGCCGGGCGGGGTGGGGGCACACCAGATATTGGCATGGGTGGGGTTTTCGTCAGTATCAGCAAGGAGTTTATCGTAATCTGCCACTTCCGGAGTAACGATCTCAAGATAGGAGCGTTTGCACAACTCCCAAGCCTGGGGCATGACTAAATCGCAGGAAGCAGTTTTGCCGTCAGCTTTATGAGCAATGCGTTCGACCTCTTTAAAACCGCAACGCTTGAGCATATCCATACAAAATTGCGTGGAGCGGTCGTAATCCGGGTAGGAACAGCGTTTTTCCAGCGAATAGAGTTTTTGGGTATTGTATTGGATGTTGTAAAAGTGTTCAACACTGCCGGCAATATTGAAAAAATTGAAATCTTCCGACATAAAAAGCTCCTCATTAAAATTTGTATTTTGTATAAGGATAATGGATTTATGATGTTTTGTCAATATTTCTTATCAGAAAAAAACGATTTTTATATAAAAACAGCACAGTTTTGTTGATTTTATACACAGAAAGAGTTGTATTTGTGCAGTTTTGTGTTATATTGCCCCTTATGAAAGAGAACGGAAAAATTGCTCATAAATACTCCGAAGCCCGCAACTGGGTGCGTTCGGCATTGCTGCTGCTGCCGCCGGGCGGAGCTTTGCCCGGCTTGCGGGAGATGGTCAAACTAACCGGCATCGGGCGAACCATTCTGGAACGGGTGCTGGCTGAAGCCGAGGCAAATAATTACATCCGGCGGCGTGCCCGCTCCGGCTATTACCGCACAGAGCCGGATAACTGCACTTCGGCGGAGCTGGCAATTTTGCTGGACAACTCCAACGGGCAGCTGGATCCGGTGGGTTCTTCACCGCAAAAAGCCAGCTACATCAGCCGCATCGTGCTGCGTTTGCAGGAGCTGGCAGCCGAAAACAGGAAGAATTTATTTATTACTGATGATCCGGAAGAGCTGCCGCCGGATGTGCCGCTTTTTCTGGCGGGGGCGGTAAGCCGTGATCTATTGCATCAGGTACAAAAAAAATCTTTGCGGGTGGTGGCAATTTCCGGAACCCGCAGTTCGGCTTTGCAAGTTATGCCGCCCAAAGAACGCAATGTCCGCAGCGGTCTGGAATATTTGCACAAGCTGGGGCATAAGCGGATCGCACTCTTTTTTAATCGCATTGGCGAAGAGTCTGACGAATACGATAACAATGGTTATCTTTTTGAGTATTACAAATTTATGGCAGAGCACGGCATTAAAAGCCATCGGCATTTTCTGCTGGCTTTGGGCAGCGAAAACGAAATCGTTGAACAGCTTTTGCAAGCGTTGCGTCACGAACTTAAGCCCGATTCATTGATCGTACCTTATTGCTGGCTGCCCACGGTTTACCGGGTTTTGGAAGAGGAAAAAGTGTTAGTGCCGTGGCATATATCCATTTTAGCTACCGGCACTCCGGCTGACGAAATTTACAGCAAATACTCCCCCGCAACGCTGTGGGATCACCCGCAAAGCGTTGCCGATAAAGCCTGGGAACTGATGTTTTCGGAAACCAGCCGGGCATTTATCCGGCTGGAGCCCCAGATCATACCCGGCAAAAGCGTACAGCGCCGCAACTGAACCAAATAAAGGTCGGTACTTGAGGAGGGGAAAAAGACCTTTTGCTGGATCGGTCCTTTTTCCCCTGACTCAACTTGTCCCGCCATAGCCTTGGCGACGGCGGAACTCCACTCCTTTTTTCCCCTGTCCGCCGTAGCCTTGGCGAAGGCGGAAAACCTTTTCCCGGCATTTATCTATTTGCGTTGCAAATAGATAAATGCCATTCAAGTTTTAAAAAAGTTCCAATACAAAAGTTGATCATATAACTTTTTATTGTACCACCCGTATCAGGAGCATGGCGTAACTTTTACAAGCCCAACTGGGCTGCGAGGGCGTCTTTTTTCATATAGCCCACCAGTTGTTTTTCCAGCTTGCCGTTGCGGTAAAAGAACAATGCGGGGATGGTGTTGACTCCTAGTTGGACAGCCAGTTCCACATTTTCTTCTTCTTCGATATTGATTTTGCCTACGATCAAATCATCATGCTCGGCAGCCAGTGCTTCCAGTTCGGGGGCAAGTTTTACGCAGGGGCCGCACCATGTTGCCCAAAAGTCGATGAGGACGGCTTTTCCGGTTTGGGCGGTGAGTTTTTCAAAGGATTCTTTATTCAAATGCAGTACTTCCATAGTTCACTTTTCCTTATAATAGAGTTGACAATGGCAGAAGCCTTCAAAGTTTTTGTCGGCGATCTGCTTTTTAAATTCTTCGCAAATGCAGAGATTTTCCGGCGTCCGCTGTATCCGGCAGGGGCAATAGCCGCCATTTTTTGCCATAACTTCCTGCAAACGCTCCACAACTTTGCGGTTGGGATTCAATTTTACATTATTTGGCAGCTCCATAAACTTACCTCAACAATTTTCGCCCATGCTGCGGGCTTTTTCCAACGCCGGATTGCCGGCGATAGCACCCTTTTCGTAAACGCCCGGCACGCAGATCATGCCGCACTCTTGAGAGTTTTCGCAGCAGGCAACAAATCCCCGCAAGGCTTCGATGGTACCGACAAAGTCTTTTTCGTTGGTTTCCGCCATGGTCATAAGGTAGTAGAACTTTTTGCCGGTGATTTTCGGATAAACCATCACCGAACGGTCGATGAGGGCTTTGAGCTGGGCACACATGGTAAAAAAGTATACCGGGGTGGCAAGCACGATCACATCGGCAGTCAGCATTTTTTGGATGATCGCCGGAGCATCATCTTTTTGCGGACACTCGCCACTGCTGCAAGCGTAACAGGCGGTGCAGAACCCGAGTTTTTTCCCGGCAAGGGAAATTTTTTCCACATTTTTTCCGGCAGCCGCAGCACCGGCAGCGAAGGCATCGCAGAGCATTTCCGAGTTACCGTTTTTCCGGGGCGAACCACTGATTATCAAAACATTTTCAGCCATAAAAAATTCTCCAAAGTTAAAGTATGTTTTGGAGAAATATACACCAATATTGCCGGCGAGCAAATAATATTTACTTATTTTTCAAAGTTCTGCACATATTCTTGAGTGATGGCTTTGACTTCGCCGGAGATGGCGTTGCAGGAATAAGTAGCCCGGGTAACGGCATCGACTTTATGATTTGCCGCTTCTGCGGGGGGCAAATCGTTCCAGCGATCCATGAACCCGGCTTTCCGGATTTGTTCCATAAAGCGGGGCGTTTCTTCGTGTTGACCTATTGCTACACCTTGGATGCGTTTATCTGTTGAGATCACTACGGCAGCATTGATGTAATTGTTGTAGCCTTCAATGCGTTCATACTTTTCCGGAGCCAGCAGGAGATAGCCTATTACTTTGCCTTGAGCATTTAATAGTTCAACTTGATTGCCATGCTGTTTGCCCCAGCGATCAAAGCCGGTAAGTTTTTCCGTCACACCGGTTTGGTATTGAGCCAACGCTTTTTCGTTGACTTCAACTTCCGGCCGCGGTTTGGCAGTTGGGCGGGTTTTATCTTTACATCCGCAAGCAAGCGTTACCGCCGCAACCAATAGAGTGTATAAAATAGATTTTTGCATGATTTATCACCGATTTTTATTTAGGCAGTTCAAAGTTGCTGATACCGGCAACCTTCCAGCCGGTTTTGGTTTTGACCAGCGACAGCCAGTAGTTGGTATTGCGTTTTACGCTGTGAAGTTCGATCATAATATTTTCCGTGGAACTTTTGCTGACCTTCCGGACTTTGCCGGTAAATTCTGCCGGGGCAAAATCTTTTTGAGCAAACAAACCTTTGACATAATTGCTTTGGAACAAACCGTAGTCCGAGCTGAACATAACTTGGAAAAGTCTTTTCATATCGTCTTTTTCAATATATTGAAGAACTTCAATGGCAAATTGTTCAACTTCCGGAGCCAGCTCGACTGCAACTGTTTTTTTGTATTCGTCAAGGTGCGAAGATCGGAAAAACAGATTCACTGATACCACCAGGAGTGCCGCAATAACAAGCCCGATAAGGATTTTTTTATTTTTTTCGCTCATAATACACTCTTACCATTCTTCCTGTTCGGTGGTGAAGCGATAGCGTTTTTCATCGGTGGAGATCCAGCCTACATTGTAGAGCAAGCCTTCTTCGGTGGGCAGCAATTCCTGAGGCATTTCCGTAGATACATGCCCATCAGCCCACGCCACATTTACCGTTCCGGCGTGGCGGAAATGGGTGTTGCTGGAGTAAACATTGCTGTATTTCCAGCATTTGCCGTAGGGCCATAAACGGTATTCGTGGCGGAAAACGGTTCCATTAAGCTGACCGGTTTCGGAAAAAACGATTTTGTCTGTCGGTTCGGTTATGCTGGCTATGGGGGTAGGCGGCACACTTATACCCCAGCCCAGATTGGCGTTCATGCCGTAGCCGCCGCCCCAACAGTTGTTGTTGTTCATGCCATCAGCAACGCTCCCGCTGATTTCAGGACAGATACGCACTTGCAGATTTTCGTCAAAGTATCTGGTCAGAGTTCCGGGGGTATTCAAATCAACTTTACGCTGCTGAATACCTTCTCCGCACCAGGAAGTACCCTTCCAGTTGCCGGGGCCCAGACTGGTGGGGCTCATAAGCCCGTAATTATCGTCGGCATACATGATCGCCGCCAGACCAAGCTGTTTAAGATTGCCGCCGCAGTTGCTGCTTCTGGCACTTGAACGGGCTGACGATAACGCGGGCAAAAGCATCCCCGCCAGAATGGCAATAATGGCTATTACGACCAGCAGTTCGATCAGCGTGAACGCTTGAACTTTGTATTTGGTGTGTTTGAGTTGATACATGATTTTTACCTTTCTTTTTTTGTTTTTTGTCTTGCGATCTTTTTCAGAAATATAAATTTAGATTAGTCTAACTTTATAGCTCTGAAAAAAGCCGCAAGGGCGGCTTTTTTGCAAAATCGGTAAATGAATTTACTTTTTTGCCGGAGCAGTCTTGTCCTTGCTGCATTCGGTTGCGCCTTTTTTGCAGTTGTGAGCAGCGTGTTTACCGCCGGTGCAGGCTTTGCCGGTCTTTTCGCAGATATTGGCTTTGGCGGCAGCCTTTTTGCAGTGGTGCTTGGCGGCAGCTTTGTCTTTGCTGCACTCTTTGTCACCTTTTTTGCAGTTGTGGGCAGCGTTTTTTTCGCCGGTGCAGGCTTTGCCGGTCTTTTCGCAGATTTTCACTGCTTTGTCAGCTTTGGCAGCGGATTTTTCGGCGGCAACTGCCATGGACATAACCGATACAGCAGCGACGATGGCGAGGATTGCTTTTAACATTTTCTTTCTCCTTTTTTGGTTGATAATGTTTGAGTTAAAGCTACTTTGACTTATTTAAGTTAGCCTTGTCTAATTTTAAAATACACTGATTTTATTTTTTTGCAAATTGTGATGTGAATTTTTTTTGAAAAATAATTTTCATATGTATATGGGGAGTCAAAATTGAGAAATGTTATTTTGTAAATTGCATTTGCCTTTTACGATACTATATTAATAACAGAAATAACCTTAAATAAAAAAAAGAGTAATATAAGGAATTGGTTTTATGCTTAAAAATGTGGAACTCAAACCGATCACCGGTACCTTTGTCAATATGCTTATCTCCGATACCGGGATCGTCAACGGCGGTTTGAAGGAGTGGGAGCAGGATTTTAAGATGATGAAGGCTATCGGTATGGATCAGCTTTTCATCATCCGTACTGAAGTTGAGCAAAATGGCATTCGCCTTTCTGCCGAAGACCCCCGCTCAACCACTTGGCCGGAAGATGAAAACCTTTTGGATATGGTTTTCCGGTTGGGCGATAAATATGATATGACCGTTTTTCTCGGCGGCCCCCAGAATATAACCAATCTGCACATGGGCGACTGGCAGAAGGAAGTTGATGACAACAAGCGTTATTACGACCGCACCGTAGCTAAATATGCTCACCACAAATGTTTCAAAGGTTTGTATGTAACACTGGAAGCCTTGCCCTGGCACTTCAACTTTCTGGATATTTGTACGGAAGTGCTTAAATATATGCGTGCCAATTACCCGGATATGAAGACCTTTATGAGCCCCTCTTTCCGGGGCGTATGGGGCAATATGTCCCGCCAGTACACTCCCGATGAATGGGTGGATATTTACGGCAGATATTTCTTTGAACGCATTGCCGGTATGCTGGATTACTGCGCCCCGCAGGATAAAATCGCTGCTCCGGCTTGCTATTACGGCGAAATTCAGGATAACGGTCTTGCCGAATGGTACACCAAAGTTGGCAAACTCTTTGACAAGTGCGGCATTGAGCTGTGGAGCAATATCGAAACTTTCCAGCGGCCGTTCCCCGGCCACGGCGAACCCAAAGGCGTCTTCCGTCAGGGGGACTACCGGTCGCTTTACATGAAACTTTCGGAAGCCTCGCCGTTGGTCAAACGGATCATCACCTACGAATATTTCAGCTGTATGAGCCCCAATACCGAATGGGGTTCCAGCCGCAGACTGCTGGCTCGCTATCTGGAAATGATCGGCAAGGATACAGCGATCATCGACGAAATCTATCCCCGCTGAACACATTGACAAAGTTTATAAAAGCTCTGCACAAAAAAAGTGCAGGGCTTTTTTATTATGTATTGATTTCAGTGCCTTACCTTTATAAAGCGATTTTTTGACAAAAAAGCCCTCCTGCTGTTGAAAACAAATTTTTGTTTGAGTATATTTTACAGCAAGGAGGATGCTGTGTCGCATAAACTTTATAATCATATAGCTGAAGAGATTTGCCGCCGCATTGCAGATGGGGATTATCCGGCGGGGAGCAAACTTGCCAGCCACCGGGATTTAAGTGCTGAATTCAAGGTTTCCAGCCGCACGATCTACAAGGCATTGGCAGAACTTAAAGCAAGGGGAGTTTTCCGCCCTACGCCCCGTGGGAGTTTCATTACCGGTCATGGTGTCAAGGATGATAAAACTCAAGTTATAGCCGTGGTAACTCAGGCTAATGATTTTCTTACGCTGGGAAATGACCCGCTGAAACAGGAGATATTTTCGGCGGCTGCTCAAGCCGGTTACGAAACAGTCTTGGTGAAATTGAACCGTCAAAGTTTCAAAAGTCTGATAAGTTTTTATAACCAGAGTTTCTGCGGCGGCATTATTTTTATTTACAGCACCGGCTACTATTTACAAAATCACAGCGATCTTGATTTGCAAATACCTTATGTATGCACCAATTACATCCCCGGTATTGCCCGGCAGCACTATGTATGGCAGGATTGGCGGAAAAATTTTTTTAAGAGTGTAGAAAATAAACTTAAAACCGGCTATAAAAAGATAGCTTTAGCATGCCATTCCCCCGGACAGCAGGGAGTCAATTACGAACGCATGGATTGCTGGCAGGATATTTGCAACTATTTTAACATAAAAAACTTTTCTCCGGATATTGATTTTTTTACCCGCAAATTTCTGGATAATATACCCTATTGGTTTGCCGATGAAAATGATTGCCCCGACTGTATATTATGCTGCGAATTGCCATTCAAAGAACAGGATATGCACGACGCCTTGCAGCTGTTGGCAGAAAAATATCCTACAGTAAAAGTTTTCTGCGATATAAAATGGTCAAAGTTCGGCTTTGAAAACTGTGAATATTTCGGTCTGCACAATGATTTGCTCTATAAAAAACTTGGCAGTGCGGCTTGGGAAAAACTTATGCAGCAAAAGGAAAATATGTTGAAAAATACAGCAAAAAACAAGGAGATGGTATGATGAAAGAAAAAGCGAATTTCAAGTCAGTAGCCCCCGACCATGGTTGGGGGAAGCTCCATAGCTTCACCCACATTGAACTACCCGTAAAAAGATCACGACTCTGTGGCAATCGTGTTGACTGCAACGAAGGGGGATGTTCACCTGTCTATAGACAGGTGAAGCAGTACTGCTTCACCTTAATAGAGCTCCTCGTAGTTATCGCCATTATTGCAATTTTAGCGGCAATGCTTCTGCCCGCACTTTCGGCGGCACGGGCAAGTGCCAAAGAAACCACTTGCATAAACAATCTGCGGCAGATCGGGCAATTTACCCAGATGTACGCCGATGATTTTGAAGGTCATGTGGTACGCGACCCTTATCAGGAACGCTGGGTGCTGATGTTCCGCAATCTTTACCCTGATCTGCTGACCAAAGATACCAGAGTTTTCACTTGCGGCAGCGATAACGAAATAAGATTTGATATGAGTTCGCCCCGCAGTTATTACCCCCCGAGCAGTTACGCTTTCAACCGTTCATTGAGCCATTTCGGCGTGAAGATCCTGGAAAAAGTCAAGCCCACGACCATCATGTTTTGCGATGCGGCACACCTCTGGACGGGCAGCGATCCCACTAACGGCTACTTTTATTTCCGCCGTGCCATCACCAAGTCCCCCACCGGAAGCTGTCTGGCAAAGTGTCACCGGGAGGGCGGTAATTATATGTTCGGCGACATGCATGTAAGTCATGTACCTTACAGCAAATTTGCGTCCGGGGATTTGGGGCGGGATTATTTCCAGCCCAACAAAACTGCAAAAACAAGTTTGTAAATAATTTTTCTTATTATAAATTATAAAAAAGCAGAAAGGATTTTTTTATCATGAATTGCAAGATGCTGGCTGCGGCACTGGTCTGTTCGGCAGCAGTTACAACTCCGGCGGCGACTTTGAGTGTTTACCCTTATCCCGCGACTAAAGATATTGAGTCAAAATTGATCGTGCCGGATAAATTTGCTGGCTGCAAGAAAGCAGTTTTGACCATCACTTCGCCTGACGGCAAGGTGGAAAAACACAATGTAACACTGGAAAGCGGCAAAGCCTTTTTCAACTGGAAAGCCGCCGGAACCGGCTACTATAAAATGGAACTTTCCGGCGATGGTATTACTGCGGTGCGGGAAGTTGCAGCTGTTTGGCGCAAGATGTATTTCTACGGTTGGGTAGTGCCCAAAACTCCGGAAGAAATGGCGAAAGTCCCGGTGCTTGGCTCCTGTGCCATCATCGTAGGCGGCAATGCTGGACTTTACGAAAAATACCGGCAGTACGGTATAACGCCGATAGCCTTTGTTTCTTTCCGGGCGCCCCAGATCAACCTTAATATCCCGGAGGATAAAATGGTCGATAAGATGGTCGCCAAGTGGAGCAAAGGTTTGGAAAAAGGTGCCGACGGTATCTGGATAGATGAACTTGGTCTTTACCCCAATTATTCCGGGTTGGCACGGAATAAAATTTTCTGCACAGCTTTGGCAAAAATGCGTAAACTTTACCCCCAAGCGATCATTATGGTAGCCAATGCCGGAACCACTTTGCGGGAGCAGTCGGCAGTTTGCAAAAGCAACGGAATTATTCTCTGCCCCGAAGTTTATCCGGATTGCACCAGTGGGGTTTTCGGTACATTCAGCTTTGAAAAATATCTGGATGCCCGGATCAATGTTTTGCGGGAAACTGATATGCTTTTTGAACGCGGTTACAAACTCGGTACCACCGCTGCCGGTTACAAGCGGGGTGCCGGGATCATTCTGCTGGGGTTGAACAACTGCTTCGGTGTGGTGGAAGAGCCTTTCGTGCCTAAACTGGAAGGGTATATACGCTACCTTAAAAAGACTGCTCCCGAAATGGGCGGACTGGCTTTCTGGAGCAGTAACGGCGACCGGGATTATGCCGAAAAGTGTATACCTTTTACTTTGCAGAACGAACTTCTGGAACGCTATTATGTCAAGCCGGTGCTGCACTTGAACAACGCTTTTGTTGATCAGTATACACCCAAAGTCAACAGCAAAGTTAAATTGATTTGCGAAGTTGCGAATATTGGCGGTATGCAGCTTTATAAACCATTTTCGGTCAAAGCATTTGTTGTTGATCCTGCCGGAAAACGCACGCTGGCGGGCGAAGTCAAACTTCCCGGTATCGGAGTCGGAGTAAAAGAAGTTGAACTTGCTGACTCCAAAGAAAAAGTGGTCGAACATTGCGAAGGCAGCAACAAATATATTGTGACCCACCGCAAGGCAGCAGGTCTGAAACCGGGTTTGAAAGTCATCAACTCCGGCCGGATCACCACCACAATAGATTTTACGCCGGTTATCTCCGGCAATCATCGCATTGTTTTTGAATTGCAAGCTCCCGATGGCGTGGAAGTTATCAACGGCGCGCTGGAACGGGATCTCTTTGTCCGGTAAGGTGGTTGTATGCATTGGTCAAAAACAGCATTTATATTGGCATTGGCTCCGCTGCTGGCACCAGCCGTGGAGTTTGAGAGCATAACTCACGACAAAACCACCGGCAAAACCACGGTCAAGTGGAGCAAGGTCGATACCAAAAACAGCGTGGTGGTTTTCCGCAACGATCGCAGCATAACCGGCGATGAACACTTTTTTGCTGAAAAGCATATCTTCCCGGCGGGTTCAACTCAAGGCGTGATTTCTGCCGACGGCAGCGGTAAATTTTTCTACCGCCTTGCCGAATTGACCCCGTTCCGCCGGATATCCGGCAAGTTGTCAGCAGAAAAAAGCATTGAAGAGTTCGACCGCTCCACCCCGGCAACTGCGGAATACACTTTTGAACGCAAACAGTATGATGTGATTTTCAAGCTGACCCGACCAGCGGAGGAAAATGCTGCAAAGCTCCTTGTGTTGACTTGCCAGACTGCCGGTTCGGCGGTAAAAACAATTGCCGAAGCTCCGGCAGCCGCCGGAGAGATCGCCGTTGCCGTAGATAAACTGCAAAACTTTGCGGCGTTGGCTGTTGCGGATAAATCCGGCAAATATGCCATGCCGGAAACCTGGTATTTCTGCGGAAATCAGCCGGATATAAGCATAAATACATCCCCGCTTATTGTTAAAAATAAAGATGTTGTGTTAAGCGACCGCATTATGACTGTGGGCGAAAAATCCACCGTGAGTTTTACTTTCCGCAACAATGGCAGTACTTCCGGCAAAGTTACAGCCGTTGTAACTGCCACGGATAACTCCGGCAGCACTCTGGAGCTTTTGCGGCAGGATGCAGGCGAAGTTGCCCCCGACGGCAAAAAAGTCGTCACCGTGGAGTATACGCCCCGAAAAGCGGGTAAAATAATTTTTGCTCTGGAGCTTCAAACTCCCGACGATGTCAATAAAACAAACAACCGCCTTACGCTGGAACTTTATGCCACCGCAAAGAAAATTTACTTTCTCTGGTACGGCGGCAATGTTATGGAGCTGGAATATGCCAATTACGCTTCGGTTCACTCCGACGATCTGGCGGAATTTACCCGCCGGGGCGGCAAAAACCTTGCCACCACCAGCCGGACGGAAAACAAGAGCGGCGAAGCTTACTATAATAGAGTAAAATCTTCCCGGGCAGTTGGTATGCAGCTCGATGAAATCGGCGGTAATCTGAAAGCCACCCGCTTTCTGCCTGCCATTGTGGACTTTGAAAAACGCCATCCGGAACTTTTGAGTGCGGTGTGGCACATAGGCAACAGTCCCCAGAAAGAGGTTATAGAGGCATTGAAAAAGCGTGAAATAGATTTGATCATGCCGGAAATTTACTTTACTGACGGTACTGCCAAAGAACGTGCCAAAGCTCTGAAAAGTTTGCGTGGCCGTTTGGAAAAACTGCGTAAAACCGGTGTTGCAGAGTATATGCTCATCGGGTTGGGCACCCACCGCAACTATCTGGGCTGGGGCGGCTCGCCGGCTAAACATGCTGAATTTATTGAAGAACAAATCAAACTGGTGCGGGAAATTCTGCCCATGACTCCGGGTATAGCTTTTTATTCCAGTTCCGCAGATGTGGATTTGCTGAAAAAAGTTGACCAAATGTGCAAAAAATATTTTCTTGAAAACGAAAGGTGATCTATTATGAATAAAAAAATGATTTTGGTTGGTTTGATCGCATTTTCTGCTGCACTTTACGCTCCGGCGTCTGAACGCACGGTGGAGATGGATTTTGCCATAGCTCCCGAAAAAATCAATGTCAAACGCACTGTGACCAACGCCAAACGCAAAAACGAACGGGTGGAGTATGCTTTGAATATCCCGGCAACAGCGGGCAAAGATTTTACTTTTCAGTGCAAACTTATCCCCCTCCGGTTCAAGGCTTACGCCGGAGTTGCAGTAGGTATAGGTAATGACAAAATTGCCTCCCAGCAGCTCAAGGTTCAGCTGCGTCTGGGTGACAAAAACCGCTCCCAGCTCTCTTACGGTTCCGGAGCCAAGCATGTTGCATTGCTGAAAACCATTACCGGAATCAAGGTCGAAACGCTGAATATAACCATAAAATATCACGCCGACAGCAACACTACCAGCGTGGCAGTAGCCAACAGCAAAGGCAAAACTATTATGGCAAAAGAGAATATCCCGCTGAAATTCAACGGATTTTCTGCCAACAATATCATTGTCAGCGTGACCGATCAGGTCGGTGCCGGTGAGTCTTATCTTTCTTACGACGCCGCCAAACAGTATTTGAGCGGCAAAAGCTACACCAACGCTAAATTTTTCAGCACCTTTGCTGTCGACGATGTGAAAATCGTTTATGCTGAATAATTTGTGCTGTATGGGAATGTATGGGAGAGTATGGGAGTATTGCCGCTGATCGATGCAATACGGTGCTTGGCAACTGGCGATTACAACCAACGCATATACTTTAACACTTAATTTAAAACAAATTGGAATTGCTTTTATTACCTGTAATAAAAGCAATTCCGGCGAAAGTTTTTGGAAGTTGGGGTTCCGCCGTCGCCCAAGGCTATGGCGGGACAAGGCGGGGAAGAGAACCTTTTTTCAAAAGCTCTGTTCCCAATGCGGGTAGGTCAGTAAAAATCTTTATGATCAACTTTTGTATTGGAACTTTTTTAAAACTTGAATGGCATTTATCTATTTGCAGAGCAAATAGATAAATGCCGGGAAAAGGTTTGGAAAAAAGGGGTGGAGTTTGAGGAGGGG
>JAZMZK010000022.1:0-62228 GCA_045585955.1 Victivallaceae bacterium | reverse complement strand
TGCCACACTCATACAGCAGATTCCCCTTGTTTCATATTCCACCTTAATGTATCAAAAAAACAATGTTTGTCAAACAACAAATGCCACATTTCTGCCACATTTTCAACAAAATAGATATATTTAAGTAGAACAAGCGTCTGCTTCCGGACCAGAAGGCTTGGGGTTCAAATCCCTATGGGTGTACCATTTTTTTGCTAAAATTCCGGTGTTTTGAGTTCAAAAGCAAAGCACCGGCTTTTTTTTGCCATTCTTTCGGTTTTTTGCAATTTTTTTGCTGTGCCATAAACTGCCGGATTTTTTATGAGGTAAATAATCGCATTTTATTTGCCGGGCAGAGCGGTTGGGAACTTGCAAAATAACTCTTGTGTGGTATGTTATTGAATATAATTTTTTCAGGAGTTGATTATTGATGAATATTGTACCTGTTGCTTTTGCTGTTATTGCAGGATTGCTGCTGCTGGGGGTCGGTTCCAGCAGACTCTCTTCGCGTTTGAATATGCCGGTGTTGCTGCTGTTTCTGGCAGTAGGGATCTGGTTTGGCTCTTTTCCCAAAGTTAATTTTGCACTTAACAATGGCTCTGCTGTGCAATTTGCCAATGTTATAGGTACGATCGCTATGGCTTTTATTCTTTATTCAGGGGGATTGGAAACTAATATACGCAGTGTCCGCAAAATTGCTTTGCCGGGGATATTGCTTTCCACTTTAGGTGTCTTTATTACTG
Organism: Victivallaceae bacterium; assembly: GCA_045585955.1. Classification (GTDB taxonomy): domain Bacteria; phylum Verrucomicrobiota; class Lentisphaeria; order Victivallales; family Victivallaceae; genus SIG78. The sequence continues at coordinate 61,506 of JAZMZK010000022.1, read as the reverse complement.
CTGCCGGATTGGCTGTGGCAGTACATTTCCTTTTGGGCTGGTCGTGGGCTTGGAGTTTTTTGTTGGGGGCAGTGGTTTCAAGTACCGATGCGGCGGCAGTTTTTGCTATCTTGCGCAGTCGGGGGGTAAGTTTGCATGGTGAACTGGCGCCGACTCTGGAGTTTGAATCAGGCAGCAACGACCCCATGGCGGCTTTGCTGACGATCTTTATGGTGGATTTTCTTAAAAATCCGGAAACGGCAAATCTCTGGAATCTGGCATGGGAATTTCCGGTGCGCATGATTGTCGGGATCTTTTGCGGTGTTGTTATCGGCAAAGCCGGCAGTTGGCTGTTTAACCGGGCAAAACTGGATTACGAAGGCTTGTATTTTGTTTTGGGTGTAGCCATAGTGCTGGCAAGTTATGGTATAACGGAACTGGTTTATGGTAATGGTTTTATGGCTGCTTATTGTGCCGGTTTGACTATGGGGAATATCCGTTATAACTACAAAAAGGGGCAGATCCGCTTTAATAACGGCTTGGCATGGCTGATGCAAGTGGCAATGTTTACAGTGCTGGGTATGCTGGTGATTTTTCGGGATTTGATCGCCGTGCCGAAAAGCGGGTTACTCAATGCCAGCTGGTTACAAGGTATCGTGCTGGGGGCGATCCTGATGTTTATTGCCCGTCCGGCGGCTGTTTTCTTATGTTTGATATGCAGTAAATTTTCGCTGCGTGAGCGTTTGTTTATTTCGTGGGTCGGGTTGCGCGGTGCCGCTCCAATCGTTTTGGCTACCTTCCCGCTGGCGGCGGAATTGACCGGTGCTGCTGATAAAGGCGAAACTCCTGCCCGGCTGTTCAATTTAGTATTTTGCATGGTTATCGCTTCGGTGGTTATTCAAGGCAGAACGCTTATGCCGTTTGCCCGAATGCTTAAACTCGACCGCCCTTTGCAGGAAAAACAGCGTATGCCGCTGGAATTGGAGGATACCGATTCCATGAATAAAGTAATGCATGAGTTTGAAATAGATAAAACTTCGACATGTATGGATAAGACTTTAGCTGAAATAGATTTCCACGGTGCAAGAGTAATGCTTATCCGTCGGGCTGGCGATTTTATCATGCCGCATGGTAATACCAAGGTGGAAATAAATGATGGCTTGCTGATCATGGGAGAGTATAAACTGCTGCACGAACTGGCGCAGGAATATTTTCCCGGCAGCGATTTCTTTGACAATTAAAATAAACAGGAGTTTTTATATGGATATGCAAGCAAAACTTATTGAAATGGGCGAACAGAGTTTGCGTGCCGCCCGGGCGTTGGCACTTTTGAGTGCCGGAGAAAAAGTCAAAGTTCTGCACTCTATGGCAGATGCGGTGGAATCCGCCATACCCGAAGTATTGCAAGCCAATGCTCTGGATATGGAAAACGCCAGAAAAAACAACCTCTCCAGTGCCATGCAGGATCGTTTGATGCTGGACGAAAAACGCATCAAGGCTATGGCTCAAGGCTTGCGGGATGTGGCAAGTCAGGCCGACCCCGCCGGAAAAGTCATTGCTGAATTCACCCGCCCCAACGGTATAAAGATATCGAAAGTCGCTGTTCCGCTGGGGGTGATCGGCATTATCTACGAAGCCCGCCCCAATGTAACGGTGGATGCCGCCGGGATCTGTCTTAAAGCCGGTAACGCCGTGATCCTCCGGGGCGGCAAAGAGGCATTCAACAGCAATATAGCTCTGGCTCAAGCTCTGGATAAGGGCGGCGTAGCAGCCGGTCTGGTTGCCGGAGCGGTGCAGATCGTACCCTGGACCGACCGGGAAGCGGTGCAGATCATGCTTAAAATGGATAAATATTTGAGCGTAATCATTCCCCGGGGCGGCGAAAGTCTGATCCGGGCGGTGGTAGCCGGTGCCACGATGCCGGTGATCAAACACTACAAAGGCGTGTGCCACGCTTATTTGGATAAATCCTGCGATTTAGCCGAAGCACTCAAGATCGTACTCAACGGCAAATGCCAGCGGCCCGGAGTCTGCAACGCTCTGGAAACGGTTTTGGTGGACAAAGCTGCTGCTGAAACTATTGTGCCGGATCTTTATAAAACATTGAGCGAAAACGGCGTTACTGTGTTTGCTGACGAAACATTCCGGCAATACGCTCCCGCCGCCGAAGTGCTCAACGAAGAAAATCTCTATAACGAATACCTTGATTTGCGTATTTCCGCCAAAGTGGTGGACGGCGTGGAAGAAGCCATTGAACACATCAATAAATATGGCTCCCACCACAGCGACGCTATTTTAAGCAGCGATGCTGAAGCGGTCGAAAAGTTCCTCAACAGCGTTGACTCTGCTGTGGTCTATGCCAATGCCTCCACCCGCTTTACCGATGGCGGCGAGTTCGGTATGGGTGCGGAAATCGGCATATCCACCGATAAACTCCACGCCCGTGGTCCTATGGGAGTGGATGAATTAGTCACCTACAAATATATGGTTCGGGGCAATGGACAAACCCGCTGAACTCAAACCGGCAAAAATCATCACGCTGGGCTGTCGGCTCAATCAGGCGGATACCGCACTTTTGACCGACCGGCTGGCGGGGATGGGTTATTTTGTGCAGGGCGATGAAGCCCTTGATGCACCGGAACTGGTGATAATCAACAGCTGTGCGGTAACTGCCGCTGCCGCCGCCAAAAGCCGTCAGGCGGCACGGAAAATGCAGCAGCTTTACCCCAAAACCAAAATCGTCTTTACCGGGTGCGCCGCCGAAGTGGATACGGAAAATATCGCCAAAGAAAATTGGTTGAAACTGGGCAATGTGCAGAAGCGGAACTTTGTGGAGATCCTGCGCAGCAAAGATTTTCCTGCCATTATCCGCAGCCGGGATATAAAGGCGGAAAACTTTGCCGAGAATGCTCAAGGCTTGTTTCCACACCGGACCCGGGCTTTTATAAAGATCCAGGAAGGGTGCGACAACTTCTGCACCTACTGCATCGTACCCTATACCCGGGGAGCCTCCCGCAGCCGGAAGTTTGCCGAAGTTGTTGCCGACTGCCGCCAAGCCATTGAAAGCGGTGCTCCCGAAATCGTGCTGACCGGGGTGAATACCTGTAATTATTCCGATGAGGGCAAAGATCTGTGCAAGGTCATCGAAACGATCTGCGAAACCATCCCCGGCAGCTGGCGGGTGCGTTTAAGCTCTACGGAACCGGCGTTGGATAATTTAACTTTGCTGGAAACTATGGCAAAGTACCCCGGCAAGGTGTGCCGTTTTCTCCACTTGGCATTGCAGCACGGCTGCGACACAGTTCTGGAGCGAATGAACCGGCATTACACGACCCGGGATTTTGAACTTTTTGTCAACACTGCAAGGCAACTTATACCCGATATCCATCTGGGAACCGATATAATTGCCGGATTCCCCGGCGAAACCGATGAAGAGTTTGAAACGAGTTACGAGTTTGTCAGAAAGATGAACTTTGCCAATCTGCATGTCTTTTCTTACTCCAAACGCTCCGGAACTCCGGCGGCGGTGATGAAAAATCAGGTGCCGGATAATGTAAAGAAACTCCGCCACCGGAAACTGGAAGCTCTGGGCGAAGTAATGAAAAACGAATTTGCTGCAAGTATGCAAGGTAAAACGCTGCCGGTGATCTTTGAAACCGTCGATAAAGATAACATCGCCCACGGCTGGAGCGACAACTATATAGCAGTAACAGCTCCGGCAGAAACGGTAAAACTTGCCAGTTTGTGCAATTTAAAGTACCAAAAAGCTTGAAAAACTTTTTATTTATGGTATCTTAAAAGAGTTGTAAAATTTTTGACAATAAAACCCAAGGTTCTGTTCAAAATGCGGGCAGGTAAATGACAAATGTCATACATACCACGGCATTGAGAATTTTTTCAAACTTTAAAGGGCATTTATCTTTTTGCACAGCAAAAAGATAAATGCCAATAAAAGGTTTGGGAAAAAGGGGTGGAGTTTGAGGAGGGGAAAAAGGACCTTTCCTCAAAAGGTCTTTTTCCCCTCCTCAAGTCCCTGCCGCCATTTGCAACAAAACACTTAACCATAAGGATATATAAAAATGGCTATTTCTATTAACAGTCTGCCCGGATTTGTTGATTTGCAGGTCAACGGTTTTCTGGGGGTCGATTACTCTGCTGAAGGTTTGACTTTGGAAAAGGTCTTGATGACAGCCCGGGAAATTTACAAGCGGGGTACTGCCGGTTTTCTGGCTACTGTGATCACTTCCAGCGAAGAGATCTATGCTAAAAACCTCGGTATCATTGCCGATGCCATGGAAGACCCTGAAGTGGGTCATGTTATTCTGGGTATCCACGCTGAAGGGCCGTTTTTGAGCGATCAGCCCGGTGCGGTGGGGGCCCACAACCCCAAATATGTGCAGAAACCCACTGCTGAATTTTTTGACAAGATGATGGCGTGGAGCCGCAACAACATCAAAGTCATCACCATTGCTGCTGAAAGCGAAGGTGCTGCGGAGTTCACCAAGTATGCCGTCAGCAAGGGCGTGGTGGTTTCGCTGGGTCATCATCTGGCGACTTTTGAAGATGTGCAGCGTTGTGCCGCTGCCGGTGCCAGCTGGCTTACTCATTTGGGCAACGGCTGCCCCAACAGCATCGACCGTCACCGCAACCCCATCTGGGCGGGTTTGTGCGAAGATGGCGTGACCGCCGGACTTATCACCGATGGTCATCACCTGCCGCCGCCGGTGGTCAAGGCTATGATCCGTGCCAAGGGTGTGGATAATGTTATTTGCGTAAGCGATGCATCGCCCATTGCCGGTATGCCTCCCGGGGTGTACGAAACTTTGGGCAACTACGCTGTTTTGGAAGAAAACGGCTTGCTGCACAACCCCGAAAAGAAGTGCCTGGTGGGTTCTTCGGCAACCATTATGCAGTGTGCCAATGTGGTGGCAAACCTCAAGGTGTTCACGCCCGAAGATATAGTGCAGATGTGCTTTATTGCACCTTTGAAGAAAATCGGCATCGACCCCGAAGCCTTTGCCGCCAAACTTCCTGCCAAGTACACCTGGAACGGCAGCAACTTTGTTGAGCTGTAAAAGTTCTTTGGGTAAAATAAAAGCTCCGGAGCAGCAATGTTCCGGAGCTTTTTTGTTCTATATACAAATTATTTTTGAACTTAAATTGCCCGCCGGCACCCTTGACATAAATTGTTTTTTCTGCTATTTTATATACAGAATTTATGCTATGGTGTTATGTTATGGGTATACCGAAATATTCTCAAATAGCAGTTGAACTTTTGCGGCGTATCAGATCGGGCGTTTACCAAGATAAACTGCCGCCGATACGGGAACTTGCCGCCGAATTCGGTATGGCTATTCAGACTATGTTCAACGCTGTGCAGCTGCTGGTGCAGAAAGAGCTGCTGATTCCACACGGTTCCGGTGGTATGCTTATTGACCGCAGTAAACTGCCTTGCGGATTGGTGGCTATTGCGGTTTACGACAGTATGCCGTCGCCGTGGACATCGCTCAAGATTATTACTGAAATGATAAGCCTTGATGGGTATACACCGGTTTTTATTGGCGTACCCCGCAAGCAGCAGGCTTTTGTGGCAAAACGCTTATTCAAGGCTGATATAGCAGGCGTGATGTTTGTGTACAGTACCATAAATCCGGAATTCTGCGAAGTGTTGAGCGATAAGGATATACCTTTTGTATCGGCAAATATTATGGCAGGTGTCAAAAATGTGAACTTTGTGGAAAAAGATACTTTTGCGTGTATTGAGCAATTGGTAAAACAGCTTTATGATAAAGGCTACCGCAAGATTGCCATAAATCTGGTTTCACCGCTGGAAGGATATTTAAGATACAGCAGCTGCCAATGGCGGAAAATTCTTAAAAAGTATGATCTGCCGTACAGCAAATATAATGCTTTTCTTGATGAATTTCCCGTTACCGCCGACGATGAACTTTATGAAAATGTGGCGGCAGAACCTTTGAAAAACAAAGCCGATTTACCGGAGGCGGTGATCCATTGGAGCGGCAGCGGTATTAAAACTGTAAAAAGTTATGCCAATACGGATAGTTTGCTTTTGTTGAGCAAAAATACGATAAAAGAGGAATATGTACCGGAAAATGCGGTGCGTTTTTCAACCGTTTTTAATGCAGTTCTGCAATATAAGGAATTGTGGAATTTGCTTTTAACTATGCTTATCGGCGGTGCTGGCAAGACTGTGCACCGATTTATAGATATGGAATATAAATTACATAACGAAATACCAACAAAACAGGTGAAAAAATGAAAAAAAGTTCTATCGTTCTGCTGTCGGCAGCCGTCGGATTGCTTACTGTGCCCCAGACTTTTGCCGCCAAACCGTTTTATACGGAAACTTACTCCTTTGAACGGGGTGGACTTATGCGGGCATGGCCGCCGAAAAACAATAAGTTTCTTGCGGTGGAAACTGCCGATGCCGGTGCCGGAACCAAAGCTATGAAGATCGCCAAACCCCAGGGTAATTTTACGGTCTATGGAGCGATGGCATTCAAGGAACCGGGGCCCGGGGTGATGATCCAGAAAGCCATGTATAAAGTATCAGGCGACATGCCCCAAACGACTCTTACTCTGAACTTCAACAAAAAAGGCGGCAGACAGGGTTCGGCAGGGCGTGCCAAAGCGGTTATACCTATGAGCAAGGCGGATAAATACCAAACTTACCAACAGCTTTTTGATGTACCCCAAGAAACCGCCGGGGTGCAGTATCTCTTCAGTTTTTCCGGTAAACCCGCTACGGTATTGCTGGACGATGTGGGGGTATCTTTTATGCCCGATACATTGAAAGTGCCGGTGCTGAAAAAGATGGATTTTTCTGCTGATATAGAAAAAAATATCTGGAACGCCCGCCATTTGCGTTACGGGTTTTATGTGCAGGGCAAACTTGCCGAAGAAAATACTGCTATCCAGCTGGCTGCCGACCGCAGCGGACTTTACTTTGTTTTCCGCAATGATTCTGCCGCCAAGCCGGTTGCCAATGTCAAAGATCGTGACGGTGCAGTCTGGAATGACGATTGCAACACCGTTTTTCTCTTCGACGAAAAGCGTCAGCAGGGGTGGCAGTTTGCGGTAAATTCTGCCAATACTCAACTGGATGGCGAGCTTTATCAGCGGGTACCCGGCGATCCGTGGCGTTTCCGGGGCGACTGGAACAGCAGCTTCAAAACCCGCGCTGCCGTAACCAACTACGGCTGGATGAGCGTATTTTACATACCCTACGCCGCTATCGGCATTGATGGCAATAAGCCTTACGAACTGCGGTTCAACCTTACAAGAGAAAATAAATCCAACCGGGAAAACAGCACCTTTAATGCCTACAAAGGTAAATTTCTTGATATTGCCAGCTGGGGAACTATTTCCAGCAGTGTAAATTCGGTGGTTTTGACCCGTAAGCGGAATATGGAAAATGTAAAATTTGCCGTAAAACGCCCCGCCGCCAAATTCCAGACTTTGCTGAAAAAAGGCACTCCCGGCAACTATGAGCTGGATGTGTGGACTCATGGTGCCAGCCGCGGGGATTTCCCGAAAGCAGTAATGGCCCGCACCAGCGATGAAGTCTTTAATGCGTGGCTCAAAGAGCTTTACCGGGGCTGGGGCGAGGCCGGTATCGGCGGCAGAGCATGGCCCTGGGCGTTGACCGGCGGCAAAGAGCTTTTCCAAAATCAGGTCAAAACTTACAATACCAAAGTGCCGTTTTTTACTCACAACAGCGATCACGGCAGAACCGCCCGCAAGAACAATGCCAAACTTGTTACGCCTTACAGCGACCACGCTGTAAGTATAAACGATCCGGAATACCGCAAAGCTGTCTGCGATTTTATCAAAGGTTTTGCCGCCGGCCGCCACGGCGATCTTATGAAGCAGACCGTAAAACTGGGTATGGGCCCGGACGAACCCAGCAACAATTATCACAACTACTACGACCCGGCAGTGAACAAACACGGTGCGGAATTTCTGGCAGAAGTCGATAAAGATATCCGCAAAAACTACGGCTTCGGCAAATTCGGCAGTCCTTTTGCCGGTAATGTTGCCGAAAAGGATCAACCCTTCAGCCGCATTGCATTTTACCGCTATTGGAACAACGAATTGCGTACTTCGCTGAAACTTTTTCAGGAAGCGTTCAGAGCGGCAGTCCCCAATACACCTTATCATCTGATGACCGACAACAATGTTTCCGGTCAGTCCATTGTGGATATAGCCAATTTGAGCGACCTTGCCGAAAATATCGCCTGCGACCCGTACCCCACCAGCACGGCGGCTTCTTACAGCATGGCACGGGCGATCTATCACACCGGTTTTTCCACCAAAGTTCTGCACGACCTTGCCGCCAATGCCCGGATCATCACCATGCCCCAATGCTTTATCTACCACGGCCGCCACGGCGACAAACACGATATGCGTGAATGGGCAAGTCAGGCGTTGAAAAACGGTGCCAGCCATCTTTTCTGGTACTGCGGCAATGCTCCGTGGGAGATTTTTGACGATTACGCCTACATGCTGGAAATTTCCAAGCAAGTCAAAAACATGGATAAACTTGTGCTGCCCGAAAGCACCAAAACTCTGGTCTGGTACTCCAACTTCGATAAATGGGCGAAGAATGATTTTGCCCAGCACGCTCTTTACAGCGTTTACACGCTGCTGGGCGAAGGGCTCAAAAGCAATTTCCGCATAATTTCCGATACCACAGTCAGCAAAGGTCAAGTCAAGCTGGCTGACTATAAACTTTTGTATGTGCCGGTGATGAATTACACCACGCCGGAAATTTCTGCCGAACTCCTCAAATGGGTGGAAAATGGCGGGATCATGGTGGTCTTTGACCCCAAATTTATGATGTATAATATTGATGGAACACTTAACAAAGTTCGGGCAAAACTGGTGGGCTGCAATGTGCCGGATAAAGTCAAACCCCTGAAAAACTGCAATCTTACTTATCAGGGCAAAGTGTTGAATGTCAGTGCCGTTGCCAACACCGTTCCGCCCAAAGGATCGTTCTACGAAAGTTTTGTTATGCCGGAAATCTCCGGCGGCAAAGTACTTATGACTTACGCTGATAAAACTCCTGCTGCGGTGGAACGCAAGGTCGGCAAGGGCAAAGTCATTTACTTTGCCATCCAGCCCTTTGCCGGTTCGGAATTGGCACTTACTCCGCAAGCGTGGAATAACTTCTTTGCCGCAAATGCCAGAGCTGTCGGCGAAAAGACCGATCTGGCGATTTGGGATTTTCTGCTGCCGGAAGTTGAACAAACTATCAAACTCAAGAAAATAATCAAATAATCATCAAGGAGGCATTGTCTTATGAAAAAAAGCAGTTTTACGCTTATAGAGTTGTTGGTAGTGATCGCCATTATTGCCATTCTGGCAGCGATGCTGCTGCCCGCCTTGTCGGCAGCCCGGGAGCGGGCGAGAGCCACCAGCTGTATCGGGAACCTCAAGCAGATCGGGCTGGGGGCAACCATGTACCGGGATGATAACCACGACTACTTTTTGCCCGCCAACAATGCCAACCCCAGCACCAGCCGTTGCCCCGCAGGAGCATATCACGGGTTGAACTTATTGGCATCGTATTACACAGAACTGAAGAACACCGAAGGGTTCCGGTTCTACAAAGAAGATATGAGCTGGCTGCAGAAGCAGAGATTTCAATATTTTGTCTGCCAATCAGGTACCACCGAAGGCGGTTCCATGAGCGAAGCGTTCAACTATGTCATGAGCTGGTGCTTGACCTATAACTGGGGCACTACTTATAAGAGTATTTTCACCTTCCGGGGCTTGGAAGAGGCTCTGGCATCGTCGGAAAACAAAAGCAACTGTGCCCAGACTCCCGAAGATGTCTGGATGTTTGCAGATGCGGACAGTTCGGAAGGCAAATCATGGATCGGCAAAGGCAGTACCAAAAATATCTCCGGCACCCGGCACAACGGCGTAGCAAATTTTGTAACCGTTTCCGGCAGTGTAATGAGTGCCAAAGCCGAAGCCAACTATGGCAACGCTGCCAGCTATGGGTACGCATTGCCAACCAAATATTGGCTCTACCATGACCGGTAAGTAACTGAAACTTTTTTGGAAAAAATAGAAGTTTTGGGGTGGTAAGGGAGCTTATTGCAAATCCACGGGGCTGCACGGTAACAGGAAATCGCACAGTCCCGAATTTTTTTTAGCAAGGTATTGCCACACACTATCGCCAGTCAGGCGGCAACAACCGTCCGACCAGTCCGACCAGTCCGACCAGTCCGACCAGTCCGACCAGTCCGACCAGTCCGACAGCACACAATACTGCTATGGTTTTGCGGTATTTGCCGCCACACATACTGTTGCTCCAGTTGGCGGCAATGCACCCAAACTCTCCCAAACCTTCCCAAACCCTCCCAAAATTTCCCAAAAAAGCCGCCATCTATCCTACTGCCCGCAAATGCGGTGAAAAAACGGCACACGCTATACTGTCGTAAGGTGAACACCTGCTTGCGGTGCGATGTAATTAAGAAGTATTGGGAGGGGTTGGGAAGGTTTGAGGGTTTACAGCCGAAAACCGATAAAAGCAAACAAATTCCAGCAAGCACAAGAAACATTTTTTCCCTCGTGACAGTTATCAAATCTAAAATAATTCAGCATAAAAAACAGTATTTTCAATTATAAAAGCAGTGTTTGCGATTTCGTATACACTGCATCAAAGTCTATTTTTGGTTAAATCCCAGAAAAATATAAAAACACAAAAAGAAATAATTGCCAGGATTATGGATGCAGAACAAGCCATATCCAGCAAATCTTTTCTCCGGATGGCTTTTATTGCCATAATACCATGTGGAGTGATCCACAACAATATTCCGGCAAGCAGCCATATCCCGCTGAAATAAGAATAAATCAAATCAGGAACAATTCCCAAAATCGCAATTCCGAGAATGATCCACAACGGCATTTGCATAATCAAAACAAAAATATCAATTCCCAGCCGTTTCCATTTTTTCTGCCATATTTCACAAGATAACCCAAACAAGAAAAAAATTCCGGCAAGACAAAAAAATGCCACTCGCAGGTAACTGTAAAGAGTCATATTATTACCTCTCAATAAAAACTTCTGACCATAATACTACTCCCCCACCATCTTTGATACTTGTAACTGCAACAGTAAGTCAGCAAAGTCATACGCTTATTCCGGAGTTTATAAATAACAGAAAAGCGGCAGTCAACGATCCTATGGTTGCCAGAGCCCAAAGAGCAGTTTTTATCAGCTCTTTATTATGTGATTTTATACCTGCTGACAGCGTGATATAATAAGGTATGAATATCACAATAAGCCATAGTACAAGAGTTGAAAGCATAACATAATACCTATTGTCTGTATGCTTATCAACCAAAAAAATACTTATAAAAACCCCGGATATGATAATTATAAAACTTGCTGGATAGAGTGCAAAAAGACCCAAACTCAACAATATTCCCCGCCAGCCTTTATATTTGTAACTGCAATAATAAGTCAGCAAAGAGAGAATTACCGATAAAAGCAAACAAATTCCAGCAAGTACAAGAAACATTTTTTTCCTCGTGATAGTTATCAAATCTAAAATAATTCAGCATAAAAAACTGTATTTTCAAATTGCAGAAGATTTTTTAATATACGCTCAAGCTTCCTTTCAGGAATTTTGACCGAGATACGCAAAAATCCCCAACAGCAGCAGGAAAAAAATAACCGACCATACCCCGGAAATACCATTGAGAAATTTCAAATCATCTTTTTCTTTTTTACTGTACCAGAGCATAACAGCGTATGGTATGATCATACATATGATCCATATTGCAACAACAGCATATATTACCAGGCATCCGGATTGAATTTTATCAAGTTGGTAATAAACCATTAATACAAAAAGCAGTAATCCGGCAGGGGCAACTGCCAGTTGCAGCAGGTTTTTAAGAAATCCGGAAAAATTTTCCCGAAGTATACCCAATATAAGTGTGAAAATCGCAAATAGCGGCATAAAAAACAACCCGTTAAGAAGCATATAATAAAGGTGAAGAAATTTTACACATGTATAGTTGAATAATTCATTTTCCCGCAAAATGCCGTTTTCAACGCAACTGTAATAAATAACTGTACTCAAACTGCCGGAAAAAATCAGTACGGTTACTATTCCCCAGATATTTTCAGCCAAACGGTCATTAAGTTTATTTTTCAAGCTCCGGAGCAAAGAAAAAACAAACGGTACAATTCCCGACATTCCCCACACAGTATATACGATAAAAACGGAAAACGAATGACGCATCTCAAAATAAGGCAGCAATATTGCGGCAAGACCTCCCCACGCCACAGCGAATGCCAGTTTGGAGAAAAATTGAATTATGCCGCAAAGTTTACCTCGCAACAGAGCAGTAACGGCTCCAATACCGGCGGAACCCAGCACAAGCAGCAGCATAAAAGCAAAAAATGCCATTCTGAAAAAGTAATATTCCCAATACATATATTGTTCAAATCCCTCATTCTGTAAAACAGCTAACGACCTCTGCAAATGTATCCCAAAAGACAAAGCCCAAATATGAAAAAATTAACTGCCCATATTCCGGCAATACCATTATGAAATTTCGCTTTATCTTTTTCTTTTTTGCCACGCCACAACATAGATCCGTATGGAATAATCATAAATATCACCCATCCGGCAGCTGTGGAAAATATTGCCAATGTACTGCCTGATTCTCCGGAATGAATTTTATTAAGTTGCCAAAGTGTTGTACCGGTAAATATCAGAAAACCGATCGGGGCAACTGCCAGCAGCAGCAAATTTCTAAGAAATCCCGAAAACTTTTCCCGCAGCGTTCCCGATATAAGTGCAGAAATAGAAAATACCGGAGTAAAGAAAAGGATCACCGGCAGTATAAAAAAACAGCAGATCGTATTCAAATTTTCTTCACGGAATAACTTGTCGGCAACCAGCACTCCATTAGTTACGCATTGGTAATAAAGCACAACTGCCAACGCTCCGCAGAAAAGCAGTACCGTTACCACACCCAAAATCATTTCGTGCCAATTCAACAGATTTTCGTTTTTCCGCACCTTCAACAATGGTAATATAAACGGTACGATCCCCAATGTCCCCCATAGGGTATATGCTGCCAATCCCCCAAGCGAATGACTGAAACTGAAACATGGCAATATTGCTGTACCAACTATCAACCACACAAAAGAAATTGCCAAGCTTGATAAAAATCTTATGATTCCTGACCATTTAGTATCTTCTCCGGCATAAACAATACCAAAGATTGCCGTCAGCAGACAAACAACTTGCATGGCGATAGCAAAAAATACTCGGACAAAAGAAAATTCCAGATAAAACATAGTATATCCACACTAAAATATATACGGCATTAAGATACACTTTCATAGATATTTTTGCAAGCGATTATTTCTCTAATCTTCCTGAAAATTTTTACCGGCATTTGTTACATTGTAAGCATAAAGCATGTCGGCAGTAAAAAAATTCTTCTGATATTTCCAGACGCACTGCGGAATCGGCCGGATCAAGTGGAAACATGAAATAATATCAATCAAATCAAACTCCCGCTGCATGGCAGAAAAAAAATACCATAAAGCTTAAAAATGCTCCGACAGAAAGCTCCCCCATCACTCCGAACTCTATTTGCAGAGAATTTCTCTCTTTTATTCCTTTGAATATAATAGTACTGAACGGCCATAACATGGCGGCGGCGTACCCCAAAGTCCCCACCAATGGCACAACTTCAAAAAAATCAGGCAGATCCATTGCCATTGCGAAAATTGAATAGATGAGCATAAAAATACAAAAAAATACAAAAATACCAAGAATAAGCAAAAAATGTAAAAAACTATCTAAAACCCCCCGCCAGCCTTTATATTTATAACTGCAATAATAAGTCAGCAAAGAGAGAATTACCGATAAAAGCAAACAAATTCCAGCAAGCATAAGAAACATTTTTTCCCTCGTGATAGTTGTTAAAGCTAAAATAATTCAGCATGAAAAACTGTATTTTCAAATTGCATAAGATTTTTTAATATACGCTCAAGCTTCCATTCAGGAATTTTGACCGGGATACGCAAAAATATTCTAAAAAAGTAATATTCCCAATACATGTAGGATTTCTCCTGTTAAAATATTGCCAATATGTTGTCAGGCTGATACCAGCAACGCCGCTGCTCCAATAAAATTGAATAGTTGCAATGTTCAGAGTTACTTCAAGCGGTTCAAGTTTTTTTCAGGAATGGCAAAAGTGATAAATTTATTTGCATCTTCAAGAAAAAATGTAAAAACATATTGGTTATTTATCAGCACTGCCGACGCATCTTTTTTTGCCAATTCATCCCACCATGGAGCTCGTACCCGATTTTGATGGGAACCGCTCATATCATCTATGACAAACAGCCATGATGCAAGTTGAAAAAACGCTCCACCACCTTTGTCAGTGGCTGTGCGGATGACCTGTTTTTTGTTGACAAAGAAAAAGTCCCGGCAGCCGGGAGAAAATGTATAAGGCCCAACTAAAATGAATGGTTTGTCGGGAGCTTGATAGATGTGAACTTGCTGTTTTGCAGCCTTATCAGAAAAAGTTTTTCCGTCTGATACAGCAGTGATTCCGCAACTTTTGTATTTATAGCCAAACAACATCAGCACTGCGGCCTTCGGCTCAATAGCGATCAGCAAGATCACCAAGGCAAGCAGTCCCCAGAGGAGCCGATAAATTGTTTCCTTACTATTTATTTTCATAATAATACAGAATATATCATAAAATCTGAAAAAATCAATAACTTCCGGGAGTGTATGCCGGTAAAACCAAATTTTTTTGGCTCTGTTCCCAATACGGGTAGGTCAATAAAAAGTTATATGATCAACTTTTGTATTGGAACTTTTTTTAAAACTTGAATGGCATTTATCTATTTGCAAATTAAATAGATAAATGCCGGGAAAAGGTTTTCCTTCTTCGCCAAGGCTACGGCGGACAAGGGAAAGGGGTGGTGGAGTTCCGTCTTCGCCGGAGGCTACGCCGTGACAAGTTGAGGAGGAGGAAAAGGACCGATCCAGCAAAAGGTCTTTTCCCTCTCCTCAAGTACCGACCCTTATTGGGAACAGAGCTAAAATAATCAGAATTCAGCATTTGCAACTTTGCTTTATAA
This sequence comes from Victivallaceae bacterium, assembly GCA_045585955.1. Taxonomy (GTDB): domain Bacteria; phylum Verrucomicrobiota; class Lentisphaeria; order Victivallales; family Victivallaceae; genus SIG78. The sequence goes on along the minus strand of JAZMZK010000022.1, from coordinate 46,364 downwards.
ATGCTATATTACAACACATTTAAACAAGGAGATGGTATGACGGAAAAACTTTTTACTGCTTTTATGCTTTTGCTGGCGGGCGTTATGCTCAAGGGTGCGGTTATTGTAGATAACGGCAGATCCGATTTTGAGATCATTGTCCGCAAAGATGCCCCACAAGCCACGCAGCTGGCTGCCCGGGAACTGCAAACTTATCTTGCCAAATCTTCCGGCGTCAAGCTGCCATTGAAAGATAAACTCTCTCCCGGCAAAAAAGCGCTTTATGTGGGGAAAAATCCGGCGGTAAAACGCGATCCGGCTTTATTTTCCAACCCTGAAGAGTATCTGATTGAAGAACTCTCCGATGGCAGCATTGCTTTTGTGGGGGCGGATAACGGAAAAAATCCTTGGAAAGATACTTTCGGCAACTTTGCTATATTGTACTGCGTATACGATTTTCTGGAACGCTCCACCGGAGTAAGGTGGTATGCCCCCGGCGAGTTCGGCGAATGTATCGAAAAACGCTCAAAGATCGAAAGCGGCAAACTTCCTTACTCGGATAAACCCAATGCGTGGTGCCGGGTCTACTGGCCCCGGGTCTGGAATGAGTTTGATCAGAAAGAGTCTTATATCTTTGCCCGCCGCCAACGGGGTTTCGGCTTGAACAATGGCGGAGCCAACCACAGTATGCTGCCGCTTTATTTTATTTACAAAGATACCAAGCCCGAAATTTTTGCTTTGCAGCCCGATGGCAAGAGCCGCCGTTTCGGCAAACTCAAAGCCGGTTCCACCTACAAAAACATGCGGTGGGCAAACTATCCGCACTACTGTTTTACCAATCCCGATACCGTAAAAGCCTATTGTGATTTGATCGACGCCGTGTACGAAAAACGCCCCGAAGCCAAGTATTGGACGGTCATGCGGCCCACCGAAGATGCCGTTTATGTCGTACCTAACGACAACTACACCACCCAGCCCTGCTGCTGCGATAACTGCCGTGCCATGATCGACAAAAACAGCAAGGGCAGAGGCTCCATGACTCCGCTGGTTTGGGGATTTGTCAAAAAAGTTGCCGAATATGTCAAAGCCAAATACCCGGATAAAAAAGTTATGACTTTAGCTTACGAAGGCTATTACGAACCGCCGGAATTCAGTTTGCCCGATAATGTGGTGGTGCAGATTTGCGTAAATCCCTACATGATCTATATGGGCTCTCCGGCATACCGCAAGGCTTTTGATGCCCAGCTTGCCAAGTGGAGAAAAAAAGTCAACACTATTTCCATCTGGCACTACATGCTGCCTTACGATAATATACCCTATGCCATGCCGCATATCATGTATCAGTGGATGCGGGATTATCCGGAGATCAAAGCGATCTTCTGGGAACTTACCGACAGCCGTATGCAGCCCCATGTGCCCCGGTTGAAGAGTCATCGTGCCACTACTGCTTCCGACTTGCCCCAGCTGCATTTGAATTTGTACTCTGGTATGCGGAGTGCCTGGCACAATCCCACCGATGTGGATGCCGAATTATCTCGCTATTACAAGCTCTTTTACGGCCCGGCGGCTCCGGCGATGAAAAAGTTTTTTGATATATCCATAAAACAGTGGGAAAATGTCAAAGGTGTGGAATTTTCTGCCAGCACCAGTTATCCCAAATTTTCCGGCAAGACTTTGTACGAAAGTATCTATTCGCCCGAAGTTATCAAAGTTATGAAAGAAGCTCTCGCCGAAGCGGAAAAACTTGCCGGCAAAGACTCCATCTACCGCAAACGCATCCAATGGCAGCGGGCGGGCTTTATTGATAAATTCTTTATTGCTGCCGATGCCTTTGCCAACGAAGCAAAAATTTCCCGGGATCAAATGCTTTTTCCGCAAAAGGACAAGGTGAAAATCGACGGAGATTTAAGCGATAAATTTTATGCCGCACTGCCGGAACACAAGTTTGTCCGTACCGATGCACCGCTCCAGCCCCGCTATGTTACCACTTTCAAAATGGGCATTGCCGACAACAAGCTGGTGTTGGGGATCAACGCCGTCGATCCGGATAATCAGGCGGCAAGGGTGGATCGCACCGTCCACGATGGCGATGTATTTATGGATGACTCCATCGAGCTCTTTCTGGTGCCGGATATTACCAGAAGCGAAGATATAATAAATCTGACCGTCAACCTTGCCGGAGTAACTGCCGACTATACACGCTTTGCAAGTCGGGGCAAAGGCAAAGACAACAGCTTTGAAAGCAATGCTGCTGTGGGGATCAAACGCTTTAATGACCATTACACTATGGAAATAGCCATTCCGCTGGAAAAACTCGGCATCAAAAACAACACTTTCCGCATGAATCTCTGCCGCAATAAACTCAGCGGCGTGGGCGAAAACCACGAGCGTTCGGTTTGGAGCTGTACTTACGGCGGCTTCTGGGTTTTTTCTGCATTGCCTTATGTACGGATCGCTCCGGCGGGGAGTGCTTACGACGATTTTACCGATAAACATTGGAGCTACCGCAGTTTTATGGTGCCCATGGATCGGGAAAACAAACGCTTCAAACCTGTGCAGAAAGGCGTAAAAGTGATCCACGAGCCGGGCTTCCTGACCCTGGAATACACCTTTGACAAATCCAATCTGCTCCGGGATTACGGCAATTTTACCGTATACAAGCTGGGCAATCAGGATGTCAAAGGCAAACCTTTTGTGGAGATCCGCTTCAAGAATCCGGATAAAAAACTCAACCACCTTGCCACTTACGCTTTTACGGCAACTGACGGCAAAAGATATGGCGATTATATCCGCTTTTGCAACAACGAAGAATACAAAGTTTTCCGCACCCGCAAGTTCAATATCGCCACCGATGGCTACAACGCCAGCGTGCGTGCCCAAAAAGGTATAGCTCATCCGGTGCCGGAAAAGCTGCTGATGTTCCAGATTTACAGCAGTTGCAGTGCCCGGGACGGCAAACCCCGGAGCCTCATTTTGGATCATATAAGAGTGTGCGAATGACTTTCATATTGGCATTGGTCGGGAAGGTGCTTTTGCAGTAATTGAGGCAAATCGCTTTGCAGAGCTGCATCATTATAGCCGAGAAAGAGTTTGTTTTCCGGTAAGCGGAAAAGTTTTTCTGTGCTTTCGGCGGTGTGTTTTATCAGTTGCTGTTCGATTCCCCCGATCATACCAGTCATGCCGCAGTACAGAGTATTTACGCAAAAACCCGGTTCGGCAGCGTAATCGCAGTGAGTCATTATTTGTATAAATTCAGTTTTATTGATCGGCATTGGCAGATGGGTATCGAAGTTGCAGTTCAATATTCTGTTGTGTTTTTGCAGATATTCAAATGTGTTGCGCATCCGCCGGTGCCATACCGATTGCCGGTTGAAGTCGCCGTATCTCCGGCGGTTACTGCTTACCGGCAGGTGCAGCGCATCAAAGCGGTGCAGGGCAAGTTGATCATCGCTCCAGAAGAGAAATTTTTCTGTCAGCTCCGGCAATAAGGCGGCAGCCAGCAGTTTGTCGATGATATTGGCATCTTTATTATGTTGATGTTTATCTCCGACATGCAGAACTTTTACCTTCCTGACCCAATCGGGCAGAGCGGTCGTCACTATATAAATATTTTTGACATTTACAGCGTAACGGGCAATGGAACGCAACGCCATGCGCAGTTCAAAATTACCGTATTTGCTGCCGTTGCCCAATGGTATGACTATATCGATCAGCGAATCACTCATTTTTATTTCCTGACAAATGCTATATCAAGCAGACTGGTCAAATCATTATCCGGAATAGTGTTGCTCGCACCGTAGATCAAATGATGTTCTACAGTAATATTACCCAGCGGATATGTTGTCATGCTTTGCAGATCGGGGAAGGTGTAAACCGGTGTGGAAAAATCAGTATCATCTTCATTGCTTTGCCCTTGATAATAAGCAGCCCAATCGTTTATCCGCAAGTGATATACATCCCAGCGGCTTGAAGTTGTGTTGCGGTATACATTTATATCCCATTCGACTTTTTCAGTTTCCGGATTGCCGTCGCCGTAATCATAGGTAATAGAACCTGACATCTTTACAGTATAGCCGTTAGTTGGATAACTGCTGTTGGCAATGAACTGACCGGTCAGCAGGAGATTTGTAGTGTGAGTTTCAACGCCGGTACCCATAAAATCGCCTTTGCTTATTTCGTTGTAGGTCAATGTTACTTCTATTGTAATTTTGTCATTGACTGTTGAGCTTGAGCTGTCATCCGGCAGAATTACCGGCGGCATTTCGCTTGAAGAGCTGGAAACATCCGGTTCGACAGGTTCTGAAGATGATGATAACTCCGGCTCAATATAAGCACTTGAGCTGTCTTCCGGTATATCCACCGGTATCCATAACACTCCGGGCCCATACTGTTGCTGAATGATTTCATCAATATTGCCTTTATCATCAAGAGTCACTGCCGCAAGCGGCAATATACATGAGTTTTTAGTATCATCAGGCAGCTGTTCTGCGAAAAACAGATGAAAACGCAAACAAACATCCCCCAACACTTTATTCTGAAATTCCGCATCGCCGACAATACCGCTTGCTCTGTTCATTTTAAGATAGACCCAGCCATTTGAGGTAATGCGGCAAGCATCCATGTGCGGCACGGTAACAGTTTTTTCCTGCGGTTGGGCTATATATTTATCTGCACTGGCAGGGTCTTTGACTATTTTCATCCACCGCAGCTGTATTTCTCCGGCGCTTTGCGAGGCTTTATCGTCTTCTTCATCGCAGAATGCTGTATTCAAAGCATTGACCCAGGCACTGTTGATTTGAACTATCTGAAAATTGCCCCGATATGGCGTTGAGAGCGGCAGTTCCGGTACCAGATTGACACTGGAATAGCGGGCATTGTTTTCGGCAACGATCCAGTCGCCGCCGACAATAGAGTGCAAGCTGCGTCTGACAGCGGTTTTTTTCTTTATCATAAATTTGTTCCTCTCAAAAAATCAGATCCAATAGTTTGAATTCCAGTTATAATTGCTGGGGGATTTCCGGTAAATTTTGCTGATGCGTGTCCAATCCCGGTTGCGGCTGTCGGTTATATCATCCACTTCCAGATCATAACGCAAAAAACATCCGCTGATTCCGGCGAGCGTGGTATTGATCACCCGCTGCCCATTGAACCACGATACGATTTGACTGATATTTTTTGCTGAAGTCCCGGAAAGATAACTGACTTCCACGATTTCCAGAAGTTTTAACGGCTGATTTATCCAGCGCAAGTTCAGCGCAACTGTTGTTACCAGCGGGCACAGTTGACTGAACTGCCAGTTGTTGATAAGGCGGTAAGTACCATTATGCCGCCAGGTGTAACCGCACTGACCGGGCGAAAGGCGCATTTCGCCGATTCTTGTGTAATATTCAAGCCGGTCAGGCAGTTCCAGATCTTTCAGGTCAAATGTACGATCATTGCCTATATCTTCAGGGTAACGCGCTTCCAGGAGATACTCAAATTCGCAATCGGATATCCGTCTGGGGGTTATCTTGCTGACGATAGCGCGGCTGTCGTTGGTCCAATCCATAGCCAATTCTCCCAGCTTACCGGCAAAGAAATCCCGGTCTTCATCGGCAGCGCGCCAGCGGCTCTGCCAAACCAGGCGTTTTTCCGGGACATCAAGCAGCATGGAAACGACCTCTTCGCTGCGCAAACTTTCAATCATTTTCAGTTTGCTGTGCCGGGCAGTCAGGTTTACTTGTGTACGCCCGGCTGAATTGGCCGGTTCACTGGTGATTTTATAAATATAAAAATCTTCTCCCGCCCACTCCGCAGGTTGGTGCAGGGCATTGGTTTGCAAAAATTCATCCAGAACTTCAGGCATAAGCAGCCAGGTGCCGGTTTTAAATTCCTGATCGTTATGCTGTTCGGAATGGATCGTGCCGGATAATTGTATGGCGATATTTACCGCACAGACTTCGGCAATAAAAAACTTATCGGTATTTTCCCGGCAGTTTACCGATTCGCAACGGTAGTCGCTGCCCGCCCAGTCGATCATATCTCCGATCTGCGGCAGCAGAGCCAAATCATTGTCCGCAAGTTTATAGCTGACAGTTTTGTATTCAGTAAAATCTTTTTTTCTTTCAAATAAAAAACTTCCGGCAATGGCATCAAGGCCGGATGGCGTATCCGGACTGCTTGCCGCGGCTGCCGCAGTAAATTTTACCCGGCAATGACGGCTGTCCAGCGCCTGACACTCAATATGGTTGACCTTCAACTGGCGGTCAAGAGTGTAACTTCTGCCATCAGCCGCCGGGATGCGCCAGAAATCGTTTACAGAGCCTGCCCATTCTTCGGCAAGATGACTTATATCTTCTTGTGGTTCTGCGGCACTCAACAGCCAGCAGCCGCTGCGGGTGAGTTTGCCGTTTTCGTCGATGGCAAAATCGTGAGCGTTAAGAAATTGTACTTGCATAAAAAAACTCTCCTTGAAAAAATCGTTGGTCATTCAAGGAGGGTTTTTGTCAACAAAAATTGTTTTTTCAGCGGGAATTGAGCAAATCGGCTAATTTTTCAAATTCCTGAACCGTCAGCTTTTCCGGGCGGATCTCCCACGGATGCCCCACCTGTTCCAGGGCTGAACGGATCGCTTCTTCGGTGTAGTTTTGCTTAAGCACTTTGCCCAGCTGTTTGCGGCGGTTGAGAAAGGCTAATTTTACCACTTTTTCCAGAATTTTCCGCTTTTCAACTGTCGGCACATTCTCTTTTAATTTGAACTCCACCAATGCTGAATCCACTGCCGGGGCAGGGTAGAATACTTCCGGAGGAACTATCCGCAGGATCTTTACATCGTACAGCTGCTGAACTCTGACCGACAATGCCCCGTAAGAACCTTTGCCCGGTTGAGCAGCAAGGCGTTCGCCCATCTCTTTCTGGAGCATAAAAATCATCTGCCGGGGCGGATTATTCAACTCCAGAAAACGGGCAATAAGTATACTGCTTACAGCGTAAGGCAGATTGGCGATTGCCCGGAAGGGAGTATTTTCGCCCAGCAATTCAGCGTAATCGACTTTGCACCCGTCGCCTTCGGTCAGATGAAAGTTGCTTTCTTTATGATTTTCCCGCAGAAAATCGCACACCCGGTGGTCAAACTCCACAGCATAGAGTTCTGCACCGTGAGCCAGCAACTTTTCGGTCAAAGCTCCGAAGCCGGGACCCACTTCCAGCACCACCTCGCCGGGAGTTATATTGGCACTGCGGGCGATGAACTCCAAAAGGTTGTTGTCCAAAAGAAAGTTCTGCCCCAAGCCGCGGCCGGGCCGCATATTGAGCTTTTCCAGATTTTTTAAAAGATCATTTTTATTCATAAGTTAAAAATCGTCTTTATCACTCAGCAATTCTTCGGGCAATGCCACATCAAAATCGTCGTCGGCATCTTCAATACTTACCAAATCCACCCCGCCGGTGTGCTTGGCACCCACAAAGAAGGGCGATGCCGCTTTAAGCTGACCGACCTTCTCCCGCAGGAGAGCTTTCAAATTATCCAGCTCGCACTTATCTGCCGAAATCGGCACGATATCAATGACTTCGCTGGAAAGTTCATCCCGCAGCAGCGCCAGATTTTCTTCGCTTTCCGGCAAATCCATTTTATTGGCAGCGATCAAGGCGGGGCGTTTGCTCAAACCTTTCATGTAAAGCTCAAGCTCGTTCTGCAAATGGCGGAAGTCATCCCACGGAGTACGGCCGTCAATACCCGCCATATCCAATACATATACTAAAAGATGGGTTCGCTCGATATGGCGCAGAAAGTGATGACCCAAACCCACATTGCGGTGGGCTCCGTCGATCAAGCCGGGGATATCTGCTACGGTCAGGCGGCCGAAATCCTCGTACTCCACTACGCCCACCATGGGGTGCAGGGTGGTAAAGGGGTAGGGCGCCACTTTGGGTTTGGCTGCCGAAAGTGCCCGCAACAGCGTGGATTTTCCGGCATTGGGGTAGCCCACCAGACCTACATCGGCAATGGTTTTAAGCTCCAGCAAGAGCAGTTTTTCTTCGCCTTCGGTACCTTCTTCGCAAATTCTGGGTGCCCGGTTGCCGCTGGTGGCAAACGCTGCATTGCCTTTGCCGCCTTTACCGCCTTGAGCTACTACCAGCTCCATACCGGCAGTTTCCAAATCGCCGAGGAACTCACCGGTTTCTTCATCGTAAACCACGGTACCCACGGGAACCTTTACGATCACATTGTCGGCATTCTTGCCATACATGTTTTTGCCTTTGCCATTGGGGCCGTTGGCTGCATCATAGTGGCGGTTATAGCTCAAGTCGATCAGGCTCTGTTCGTTGGCATCGGCTTTAAGCACTACACTGCCGCCGTTGCCGCCGTTGCCGCCATCCGGGCCGCCCCGGGGCACAAACTTTTCCCGGTGGAAGCTGACACACCCGTTGCCGCCTTTGCCGCCTTTTACTGAAATTTTTACTCTGTCAACAAACATTGTTTTTACCTTGTTCTGAAATTAAATGTTCCTGAATAAACAGAAAGCCCGCAGCTCTTTAAAAAGAGTACGGGCTTGAAAAATCTGTTCGGAAAGCGTAAATTACGCTTCAACCGGAATCACGCTGACGGTGCGGGCAGATTTGCGGAATTCCACTTTGCCGTCGCACAGAGCAAAAAGCGTGAAGTCACGGCCGCAGCCGACATTTTTGCCCGGATGGAACTTGGTGCCGCACTGACGGACGATGATGTTGCCGGCAAGAACGAATTCGCCGCCATACTTCTTAACACCCAAATACTGCGGATTGCTGTCGCGACCGTTACGGCTGCTGGACTGACCTTTCTTATGTGCCATGATAAAATTCCTTTATGTAAAAAATTGTATGATTGTTCCAAACTAACACGATGGAGTAATAATATAACCTGTTTTTTCGATTTCGCAAGTTTAAAAGACTTTTTTTGACAAAATTTTCCTTTGATTTTACTTTATTCTTACAAGAGTATAAACTTTCAGCAGTTCTTTGGGTAAGGTGACGGTTGTACTGTTGTCCTTTACCGAAACTTTCAGCTGTTTCCAGCCGTCAAAATCCGGGCTGGCAGCTTCGGCTGTTGTCAGTTTTTTACCCGGCAGAGTAAAGGTAATATCTTCTTTCAGAGCTGGGAACGCATTATCCGGTATCGCGAATTGAATTACATCACCGACCTTGAGATTTACTCCGGTTGCGTTGAGAAAATGTGCATAATAGTATCCGCCATGTTTATAAAGCGTTGCCGGTACTTTTTCCGGGGCATTACATTCCCAGGTGCCTGCCTGAGCATCTTTGAGGATGCTCTTCCAGAGGTGTTTGCACGCTGTGGAAGTTGCTTTGTCGAGTTCAAAATTCACCTTGAGCCCGACCATGAGTTCCTCCTGCCGCAGGTTTGAGCCTATGCATAGCGGCATGAATTTGATCTTGCCTTTGCCATAATTTTTGCTGAATATTGCCGGGATCCGGGTCTTGCCCCAAACCATATTTACCGGAGCAGAAGGCATTTTCATATTGCGCGGATGCGGCAGATACGCAGTGATTATTTGAGTTGGCTGAACCGTGGCACCATTATCCAGAGCAAGCATTTTAACTTTGCTCAACTTGTTGGACGGATGGAATTTGAACAGCTCTTCAAAGGGCCATTTTTTACGCATATTACCGTATTCATCGGCGAGTGCAGCGATCGGTCCCAGGATTACATGCCCACCATCGGCGGCAAATTTGCGGATAATGGCGATCTGTTTATCTGACAGCGGCGCTGAAGTTCCGACAAACAGAACTTTGTATTTTTCAAGGGCAGCTGCCGACAGCATGGTGTCGCAAATAATATCATAATTTACATGCATATCGCCCAGAGTTTGTGCCATGCCGAAAAGTTCATTCTTGTAGTTCATCATCAACCCGTTATCGCGTCCCTGACTGGAAAAAAGCAGAACCACATCGGCACAGTTTTCGGCTTTGCCTATATCCATATTACGGTCGGCAAAGGCATAATAATTGCTTTTGCCGGGCGGACATTTCATTGCCGGTTCCGCCCAATATACCTGACTGTTCATATTCATTATGCCCCAGCCAAAATACGCTACATCCCAACCGCCGGGAGCGTAAATTTGTCCGTAAATGGGAATACCGAAAGCGTTGCGCAGCATATTTTGAGCTTTGCGGTAGGCAAAGATCGGCCGATAATTTGCCCATATATTGCGCGGCATTATCTCTGTGCCGATAAAATCCACCGCTCTGGCGATCTGTACTAAATCAGCCCCCAGCGAATTGGTTGCATGATTGCTGGTCAATCCGTAATGAGTGGAGTAACAAAGAAAACCGAATTGCGGGAAATCTTTATCCAGACTTTTCCGCAGCTCCACCCACCAGTCGCCGACTCTTTTCCGACGCCATGCCCGGAAGGTTTTGGCTAACGGTGTATTGGCAGCGGTGGATTGGGCAGAAATCTGATCTTTTGCCAACTCATTAAGCGGCCACATTTGATCGGTATCACTTGTAAAGTCATTGCGGCAATCCCCGCAGCCGCAGAAATTGTTACCGACAAAACATACTTCGTCGATCATCATGCCATCCAGACCGGTATCTTTGATATACTCTTTAAGATATTTGCGGAAAGCCTGATTGCGGTCATGGTTGTTTACACAAAAATCCGTACTCGGCAGCAGTGTGTCCAGTTCGCGGGTGAGCCATTGAGGATTTTCGCTGGCAACACGGAATCCGGAATCCATGTTCCACAAAAGCGTATAATCTATATGGTCATAGATCTTCAAGTTGTACTTATGTGCGTTTTCAGCCATGCGTTTGAGCATGGTTCGGACCCGGTCAAGGTGTCGGGGATAGGTGTGACGCGAAAGCAGTCCGCTGACAATCACAGTATTGAATTTCTGTTGGGCAAGCTCTTTAAGTCTGCGTTCCACCAGACCGGGGGCATTGAATTCATTGAATGTACCATTGTTGTTGGGCCCCAGCTGGGTAACTCTGGCTGTATAACGCCATGTCATATTTTTCTGGGCTTCCGCTGATGGCTGTTTTACAGAGTACACCAGCGATTTTACCGGTTTAGCCGCCTTTGACGGGTCGGGCATGACAACATCGGTACGGCCGGCAACGAATTTGGGTTCAGTGGCATAATGGACATTTTTATACATCACCAATGGTTCCAGAGCATCCGTCACCCAGAATCCGCGGTGGAATGTGTAGTCTTCATAGAAATTGGTCAGTAGCTGAAAACCCAGTGTTGAGATCTGCCAGTTCCCGGAAAACTCAATATCGGCACTGCCATTTTCGAGTTTATAGACCTTGGTCACAGAGGCTGCCTGCTGCGGTTTTACTGTAATATCTTTTTCCAGCAGAATACCATTGACTTTAATGGTACTTTTATTGGATTTGCCTTCAAAGTTACCGATGCCGACAGTTATAAAGTAGTATCCAGGCTGCAGATTTTTTACTTTAAGCAAAGCCGGTTTATTGCCGGCAACTGTTGAATAAAATGCTCCGGGATGTTTGCCGGTAAGTTTTTTAGCGTTGCCAGGTTTGAGCCAGTATGCTGATGTTCCTTGAGCAGCCAGATCAAGTTTTGTATAGCGTTTGCCGACTTTTTCCGCTCCGAAACTGTAAAGTCTTTGTGCCGGCATACTGTCATAATACGAATATTTCACGCGGGGGTGTCTGGTGCGGTAAGATTTGCTGTCGCCGCGGGTTATGATAAGTTTTGAAGCCAGTCCGCCGCCCCACAGCGGGACATTATAACCGGCATTGAAACTCAAACTGTTTGGAGAATTTTTCAAGCGTGCTACCTGCCACATCCCAATACAGGTATTGCCGGTGCCGCCGGAAAAGTTGCACACTCCGGCTGGTGAAAAGTCAAAGAGCAGATCGCCTTCCGGCATTTTTACCGTCAGCATCCGTGCTTTACCGTCAGTCAGATTCCCTTGCAGCGCAGGAGAAATGATGCCTTTTTGATTTTTTGGACGCATATTTCTGCCATGGATGGCAGCAAACGGCAGATTTTTGAATCGTTCAAACGGCAGAGCCAAAGTATAATTAATTGCTTTCCCGGCTGCCGGAGAGTAAGCCTGATATTCAAACTGCATATTGAGTTCGACCTTGCTGCCGTCAGCACTGATAACACCTTCCTGCCGGAAACGCCTGGCAGGGTCTTTGCTTATAATGTTGAATGCCGTTGAACCGTCTTTGAGAGTTTGTTTTTCCGCAAGTAGTTCTCCGGGGCGGAAAATCGGCTGTCCATCTATATAAAAATTGCTGCTGCTGATAAGTTCTTTGCCGTTGAACATTACCGTAAAGCTGCCGTTTTTCGCCGAAAGTGTAAAATCTCCGGCTCTTGCATTGACAATGAAAGTACACAACAATAACAGTGTTAAAAGTAATTTATTCATAATTTTATAACCTTAATACCGGTAGGAATATGATTGGGAAATTATCCTCTCCTGACAACATTACAAGTGTTATTGATTATTGAAGTTATCTGCTAAATCAGCTTCCACTACATTGGGTACATACTTGCCGACCGGAGTTGTTTTCAAGGTCGATTCGTTGGGGATGATAAATGTATTCACATGACCGCCCAACCGGACAATATTTGTATTTTTACGGTGGATAAAATCAGGTGCCGCACCGCTTTTCGGAGTATTGTCTTTGGTGGGCATGGTGTCAAAGCAGACCGAAGCATCAGGATTATCTCTGCCGACAATGATTCGATTGCAGGCAGGGGCACTTGCTGAAAAGGTCCATTTACCGCAGGTTCCGGCATTGAAAATAAACATCCAGTAAGAACCTGATTCATATTCATCGCCGGTTGCACCTTTGCAAAACCATGTGTTATCGCTGGGGCAGCGGAAATTGTTATGCAGATCCTGCTCATTGGAGCTGCCGGTGCCGAAATAGCCCTGATCCATAAGCATCGAAGGTGTGTCATTCCCTTTGAGGGTCGATCCGCTTACTGCAACGCATTTACCGCAGGTACAGCCGCTGCGCAGATTATTGACCGGCAAATAATCTTTGTTGCTGCCGGAGTACATTTGCATAGCCAGGCCAATCATTTTAAGCTTGTTTATGCAAGAAGCATTCCGTGCCCGTTCTCTGGCGGCAGAGAGTGCTGGCAAAAGCATTGCGGCAAGAATTGCGATAATGGCTATTACAACCAGCAATTCGATCAAAGTAAAGTGTTTTTTCATTTTTTTTTATCCTTTCTTTTCAGATTATATTAGATTGTTTTAATACTTTTTCCCGGGTAAAAGCGGAAATCAACCGACCGGTGTTCAACAAATTTACCTGACGGCAGATCAATAAATTCTTTAATATTTTCAAGTATGGCATCGTAATCAAAACGGTAATGGGCAGGCTGCGGATTGAAGCCATTGAGCATATCATTGCCGCCCATACCGATCAATGAAATATCCTGCGGTATGTTCAGATTCATTTCGTGACAAATCCGGTAAAGTATAGCTTCAGCCTGTTCCGACCACGCGACAACTGCCGTCGGCTTATAGTCATTCAGCATTTGTCTGATCTGGTCTGCATCAAAATTGAACTTTACATCGGAATAGATCATATTTACATTTTTTTGCAACAAAATACCGGCTTCTCCGGCGGCTTTCTGTAATCCGATTTGTGCCATTTGCAAGTAATGCCGATGCAAATTTGTCTGCGGTCGATCCAGATCCAAACCTACATACGCGATCTTGCTGTGTCCGGCATCGGTCAAAGATTTCATACAGTTATAGATAGCTTTTTCGTGCGTAACGCGTATCCCCGGGACATCTTCGCAGAAGCCCAGCACATTTAATACCGCTATTCCCTGGTCCATGGCACGTTTGATTGCCGGATATTGTTCGCTGGTTATATTTATTGCTACGATTTTTTCCACCGGCATCGCAGCAAGCTGGGCTACGCCGCTTTCGTTATTGGCAATGATCAGCTGGCAGTTCTTTTGATTGTCATACATCATATTCAGCAGCATAGAAATAAAATCCATCTGATTACGCAATACCCATGGCATAAGTATACCGACACTATCTTTTTGGGGGCGTTTTAACGACCGGGCTGCGTGTGATGGATGCCAGTGATGAGCTGCTGCATAATCTTTGATAGCCTGTCGTTTTGCCGGACTGACATAACCGGAGTCATTGAGTGCACGCGATACTACACTGATACTGGTATTGAAATGTTTGGCAATGTCTTTTATAGTCATTGAGATAACCTGTTTTGAAAATTGTGGAAACGATTCCATAGTAACCTTACTATACTGCTTCTATCAGTTTTTGTCAAGTTTTTTTGTTTATTTTCATAGCCTGTCAACTGAAAATAAACTACTATTCAGCAGCTTCAGTTTGTAAAAAACATTTATTGTGCTATCTTATATCTTATGGAAAATACAGCACTTAAAGAATTATTACTTTCGGCACTCCGGCGGCGTCATGCACTCCTGTCGGACGATGCTCTGCATCGGGGGGCGTGGCGGCTTTTCAACGGTTTTACCGAAGGCTGCGGCGAGCTTGCCATCGACCTTATGGGCAGAACTGCCGTGGTGCAGGACTATGGCAGAGAAGGGGTGAATGAAGCTTTTATCCGGGATTTTCTGCTGAAAAAACTGGACTTTCTGCAAGCGATACTCTTGAAAAAACGCAATTCCCAAGCGGAAAAAGAACGCAACGGCAAACTCATTTACGGCGAAAAGACCGATACTTTTATAGTTGAACACAGTGTGCGTTACGCCATTGATTTGATGATGAACCACGACAACGGTTTTTACAGCGATACCCGGCTGCTGCGAAAGTATTTGTTGGAAAATATGCAAAACAAAAGCGTTTTGAACACCTTTGCCTACACCGACAGTCTTGGCGTGGCGGCAGCGGCGGGCGGCGCAGCAAAGGTTTTGCAGACCGATCTGTCCAACAAATTTCTGCAAACAGCTTACCGCAGTGCTTCGCTGAACGGGTTGACTTTTACCAAAAAGGATTTCAAATTCGGCGATTTCTTCCCTGTAACAGCTGCTTTGCGCAAAGAACAAGCCAAGTTTGATTGTGTGATAGTTGACCCGCCCTTTTTCTCCCGAACCGGTAAAGGCTTGATCGATCAAGCCAATAATCCTTTAGGCGTTATCAACAAAGTGCGGCCGCTGGTGGCGGAAAACGGCGTTTTGATTACCGTAAACAACGCCTTGTATCTGTCGGGCAGTGATTACATAAAAAGTCTGGAAAGTATTTGCAGCGATGGCTATTTAGCAATAGAAAAATTTATAGATATACCCGAAGATTTCTGCTGTAAAACTGAATCGTCAGCACCATATCCAACCGATCCGGCACCCTTCAATCACCCCACCAAGATAGCAGTGCTGCGAGTCCAGAAGAGTGCCGCTGCAAATGAAAAATTCAACATTACCCAATATTAACAACTTTTACCAAAGGTAGCATTATGGAGTATTTATCGATCATTGACCGGAAACGCAACGAACTTATCAAATTGGCTGATACGGTTTGGGAAAATCCGGAAATACTGTTTCGTGAACACAAATCATCAGCGGCACTTGTCGATTATTTAACTGCCAATGGTTTTACTGTGGAAAAAAATGTTGCCGGGCTGCCGACTGCGTTTGTGGCTTCTTACGGTTCCGGACACCCGGAGATAGGTTTTATCGCTGAATTCGATGCCATAGCCAATTTAAGCCAGCAGGCAGGCGTGCCCCATCAAGTTAAGCAGGCTGGCGTGGAACATGGGCACGGCTGCGGACATCATCTTTATTGCGGCAACGCCGTTGCTGCTGCATTGGCAGTAAAAGAGTATCTGCAAACCAGCGGAAAACCGGGGACGGTCAAAGTTCTGGGTTGTCCGGGGGAAGAAGGCGGCAGCGGTAAGGCATATATGGCACGGGCAGGAGCGTTCAGCAGTCTGGATGCAGCTATGGGCGGGCACCCGGAATGTATGTGGGCAGTACGCACCCGCGGGTCGCTTGCCTGCTGCAATATACTCTATCGTTTTGACGGAAGAGCGGCTCACGCCGGAGCACAGCCGCACATGGGCCGCAGTGCCCTTGATGCCGTAGAGCTTATGAATGTGGCAGTAAACTTTCTGCGTGAGCATATACCTTATGATAACCGGGTGCATTACGCTATAACCGATGCCGGCGGGATCGCTCCAAATGTTGTGCAGCCCCATGCCGAAGTTATGTATATGATGCGGGCAAAGAATAACGCTGATCTTAACAGCCTTTGTCAGCGGGTGGAAAAGTGTGCGAAGGGTGCTGCATGTGCTACTGAAACAACTTACAGCTGCGAATTTCACTCCGCAAGCAGCAATTTGATAACTATTCCCACTTTGCAGAAAAATCTTTATTGGGCAATGCAGCAAGTTCCGCTGCCGGAACCGGATGCCGGAGATTTGGCATTTGCCGAAGAATTGATCAAAACCATGCCGGAACGCAGCAAAGAGCTGCCGCTTTACCCGCAGGAAGTTTTGCCGATCCCCGATCAGATAGCGCCGCATTTCGGCTCAACGGATACGGGGGATGTCAGCTGGAACTGCCCCACCGTGCAAATGCATGTAGGTTGCTGGGTGCCCGGTACTCCCAACCACAGCTGGCAGACAGTTGCGCAAGGCAAAAACAACTTTGCCAGAAATGCAATGCTGTATACTGCCAAAGTGTTCGCCATTGCGGCAGTGCGGTTAATGGAAAATCCCGAACTGTTGGCAGCGGCTAAAGCCGAACACAACGAACGCACCAACGGAGTGTACGAACCGGCAATGCCGGCAGATGTAATGCCCCGGCTGTAAAACAACCGGAAGAGTGCATTTTCTCTATATTGCAAATAAATCGGGATCGCTTTTATCAGTACAACAAAAGCGATCCCGGCGAAAGTTTTTGGAGCCCTCTTTATTCCACGGGGTTACCATTCGGCTACTACGCCGTCTTCGGTTCGCCAGATGGGGTTTTTCCAGCTGTGACCCTGTTGGGCGGCTTCCCGGACTTTTTCTTCGTTTACTTCAATGCCCAAGCCGGGGGCGTTGGAGCGGTAGACACTGCCATCTTTATAGTTGAAAACACTTTTATCCTTGAGGTAATCCAGCAAGTCGGCACCCTGATTGTAGTGGATGCCCAGACTTTGCTCCTGAATTACTGCGTTGGGCGTTCCGAAGTCCAGCTGCAAACTGGCGGCAAAGGCTATGGGACCCAGCGGGCAGTGAGGGGCAACAGCTACATCAAAACACTCCGCCATAGCGGCGATCTTGCGAACTTCCAGAATACCTCCGGCGTGGCAGAGGTCGGGCTGGATGATGTCGGCAACGCCCCGGGTGAGGATATCTTTAAAGCCCCAGCGGGTAAAGTTGCGTTCGCCGGTGGCAAGGGGGGTGGAGGTGTGGCGCCGCAGTTCGGCAAAGGCTTCGATATTTTCGATCAATACCGGTTCTTCAATAAACATAAGGTTATACTGCTCAAGCTCTTTCATTAAAACTCTTGCCATTGCCTGATGTACTCTGCCATGGAAGTCAACGGCAATACCGAACTCTTTGCCCAAAGCATCCCGGATGGCGGCGACCCGGTTGACGGCAGCTTCCACTTTGCTCCATGAATCAATGTAATCCAGTTCGGCGGTGCCGTTCATTTTTATAGCTTTGTAGCCTTGAGCAGCTTTTTCTTTGGCGGCTGCGGCTGTATCATCGGGCCGGTCGCCGCCGATCCAGCAGTAGACCTGGATTTTTTCCCGGACGGAGCCGCCAAGAATATCATACACCGGCAAACCCAATGCCTTGCCCCGGATATCCCACAAACATTGTTCAATGCCGGAAATGGCACTCATCAAAACCGGGCCGCCCCGGTAAAATCCGCCCCGGTACAAAACTTGGAAAAGGTCTTCGACTTGCGCCGGATCCCGGCCGATAACATATTCTTCCAGTTCTTTAACGGCGGCGGCAACAGTGTCGGCTCTGCCCTCGATCACCGGCTCGCCCCAACCGGTGATTCCCTCATCGGTGGTGGCTTTGAGAAAAAGCCATCGGGGGGCGACTTTGAACAATTCAAGTTTGGCTATCTTCATAATACTGTACCTTATCTATATGATTTTACTTGATTTTCTGCATCATATTTCTGACATCATTTGCCAGATCATCCAATGTCTTACCGGCTTTGTAGATGGCTGAACCGATACCCACGGCGGGGCAGAATTTCAGAAATTCCGCCATGTTGTCAGCATTTACGCCGCCTACGGCAACGATGGGAGCTTTGATTACTGCCTGCAAATCTTTGATGTAGCTTGTGCCTAAACATGCGGGAAAAAGTTTCAGATAATCCGCCCCGGCTTTCAAGGCGGCAAATCCTTCGCTGGCAGTGAAAAATCCCGGAACAGAAAGCATACCGAGAGTTTTGACTTCTCTGATCACTTCGCTGTCGGTATTGGGCGATACACAGAATGTTCCACCCGCAGCTTTGACCTTGCGGGCATCTTCCACCGTTAAAACTGTTCCGGCACCGATCGCCATTTTATCGCCGAAATTTTCGGCGGCAATGCGGATGCTTTCAAAAGGCATAGGGCTGTTGAGCGGTATTTCCATTACCCGGATGCCGTTGTCGTAAAGAGTCTGGCAAACATCAATAACTTCTCCGTTAGTGATACCCCGCAAGATGGCGATGATGGGGGACTCTTTAAGGAGATTCTCAAAACGCTCTTTCATCGCTGTACCCGCCCGGAAGCTGAACCCTTCATAAGATTTTCCACTTCTTTGCGGCTGCTGAAATTGTAGTCGCCCGAGATGGTGTGCTTGAGGGCACTTGCCGCCACGGCAAATCTGATCGCCTGCTGCGGTTCGGCAAGTTCCGGAGTGTTCAAGGCAAAGAGCAATCCGGCACAGAAGCTGTCGCCGCCGCCAAAACGGTCAACAATGTTGCGGATCTCATAAGGTGCGTAATCGCCATTTTCTGCCAGCGGGGCAAAGAATGCTTCGTTGGCTTTGCAGTCATAGAGCATACCGCCCCAGTTGTTGTGATCGGCACTGATACTTTCCCGCAAAGTGATGGCAACAAATTTAGCTTTGGGGAAACGCTTGGCAAGTGCGGAGGCAACTTCCTTGTACCCGGCAATATTGAGCTTGCCTTCATCAATGGAAGTGTCGGCAGCTTTGATTCCGAAAACATCAGAAGCATCTTCTTCGTTGCCGATGATTATATCCGCATAAGGTACGATCAAACTCATACAGCGGCAAGCCAGATCACTTTTGGCAGTGCCCGGTTCCCAGTTCCAGAGTTTTTTGCGGTAATTGAGGTCAATGGAAACAGTTATATTCATTTCCGCCGCAGTCTTGGCGATCGCCAGCGTGGCTTCAAAGGCTTTTTTTGTAAGCGAGGGGGTAATGCCCGACAAATGCAAGTGAGTTACTCCGGAGAGCATTGCCTTGAAATCATAATCTTCGGCGCCCAAAAGCGAGATCACCGACCCCTCCCGGTCATAAACCACATTGCTGCCCCGCATGTTGGAACCGTGTTCAGCATAATAAACCCCCATTCTGCCGCCGGAAGTGTATTTTATATGCGATACATCGCAGAACATCCCACCCAGTTGGGCGGCAAACGCTTTGGCAACCGGATTATCCGGTAAAGCGGTAAGATAACGGCTTTTGCCGCCCAGCATGGCAATAGAAGCGCAAACATTGGCTTCGCCGCCGCCAAAGGTGGCTTCCAAAGTTCCCGGCAGGGCTTGAGCAAAGCGTTTTTTACCGGCGGGACAAAGGCGGAGCATAACTTCGCCGAAACCGGCGATCACAGCGTTGGAGTTCATGTTTATATTCCTCATATAGTTTGAAAAAAACAGTAATATATCTGGAAATAATTTACACTTTTCAGTTTTGATTGCAAATCAGGAACCTGTTATAAAATACTAAAAAAACAGATTTTTTCCGGAAAACCGCATTTATTGTAACGAAATATGATGTTTGGGGATGAGAATTTGCCTTCAATACTTGAAACGATTTATATAACAGAGAAAAAAAACTCCGGCGAATAAAATCACCGGAGTTTCAGTATAAAAATCAACCAATCAGTTTATCAGGCATAAACTTTGGGGTCGGTCTGCTGTTTGGCATCATAGAATTTGCAAAGATCGACTTTGGCATCAGCTTGCAGCGAGATCATGGTACGGGTGTGAGTAATGCCCGGGATGTCACGGGTCATTTTGTTGGCGACAACATCAGAGAGTTCTGCATTGGTGCTGACACGGATCATAACCACAAGATCGTATTCTCCGGCAACGGTGTAAACTTCAGTAACGCCCGGTATCTGAAGCAGAGCTTCCGTAGCCTGACGCAGCATTTTCCGTTCGACGGTGACCAACGCAATTCCGGTAACCATAATTACAAGATTCTCCTTTGCCGGACAAAGTTTACAATGTCTTGCAAAGTGCTGTCCAGCAGGCACTTGGCAAAACAGAACCGGCTCTGGCGTTTCCGGCGAACCGGTCTTCCAAGGCTATAATAGCACCAATAAAAATAAATGCAAATAAAAAATCAAACTTTTTTCAAGAATTTACCGGAAACTTTGCAGAAAACTTTTTCGGACAGGTCGGACAAGTCGGACAAGTCGGACAAGTTGAATTATGCAAACAAGGCGGTGGGGGCTTTTCGCCGCCTTGTTTGGGGGTATTACTCGTAACGCAATGCTTCTATCGGGTCTAATTTGGAGGCTTTCCATGCCGGGTAGAAGCCGAATAGTATGCCTACTGAAGCTGATACCAGCACGGCTGCGGCTACTGCTCCCGGGCTGCTTTCTATGGGCCAGCGGGCGATTTTTTCGATCAATAATGACATTCCGTGCCCGGCCAGGATCCCGATGATCCCTCCGGAGAGGCAGAGCACCACTGATTCTATCAAAAACTGTTTTAATATATCCCGGGATCTTGCCCCTACTGCCATACGCAGACCGATCTCTCTGGTGCGTTCGGTTACTGATACGAGCATGATGTTCATAATGCCCACGCCGCCAACCAGCAAGCTCAACAATGCCACGCCCAGCAGCAGATTGGTCATCAAGGTCGAGGTTTGATTGAGCATATTCATAAAGTCTGAAGAGTTGAAGACCCGGAAGTCATCTTCCTGATCGGTTTTCAGCCGGTGGCGTTTACGCAACAGCTGCGATACTTCCCTTGTGGCATCTTTGATTTTATCTACCGACACTGCCGAAAAAATTATCTGATTGAGCTGGGTGTGTTTGGCGTAAAACAAATGATCTCTGGTTATCCGGCTGTCCGGCTCCGGATAGAGCGCCAGCCCGCTGATGGCAAATTTACTGCCGGGAGAGTCGGCTATGGTACTGGAGGTGTTGGTGGCGTTGCCGTAACGCAAACCGGTCACCCGCATCCGCAATGTTGTCCATGGCGTGAAAACGCAGTCGTCTTCATCCATACCCATCATGTTGGCTCCTTTGCTTTTCAGCACGCCCACCACTTCAAAAGTCACTTCGCCGATACGCAGTTCGCAGCCCAGTGGCGACATGCCGCCAAAGACCTCTTTAACGATGGTGCTGCCCACCAGACAGACCCGGGCGTTGGCATCCACTTCGGCGTTGGTAAAGGCTCTGCCGTCGGCGATCTCCCAAGCTCTTATATCCAGATACGCCGGAGCTATACCGTAAATATTGCCCGGTTCCCAGTCCACATTGCCGAAGACCACATGGATACCCGACCCCCGCACCACCGGCGAATACGCTCCCACGCTGGGGCACTCGTTGCCGATAGCTTCGGCATCCGCCGGGATCAGCGATACGGCGTTGCCCGCTCCCACTCTGGCTCCCCCCGGCGGACGCATACTCCCCGGCATGACCATCACCGAATTGGCACCCATTTTCTCTATGGATGTACGGATGGAAGTTTTGGAGCCGTTGCCGATCTCCATCATAGTAATGACTGCTGCGATCCCGATAATGATCCCCAGCATGGTCAGCATGGTGCGGGTGGGATTGCGTTTGAGCGATATAAGCGACATGCGGATAGTTGTGGTCGTACGCATAATTTACGCTCCTTTGCTCTTGAATGCCCCGGAAATCACTTGTCCATCGCTTACATGGATGGTGCGTTTGGCGTAGTTGGCGATCTCTTCGGAGTGAGTAACCAGTATTACAGTGATGCCTTCAGCGTTGAGCTTGCTGAACATTTCCATAACTTCCACGCTGGTGTGACTGTCCAGATTCCCCGTCGGTTCGTCGGCAAAGAGCAGGGGAGGGCGGTTGATCAATGCCCGGGCAATGGCTACCCGCTGCTGCTGACCGCCGGAGAGCTGGCTGGGGTGGTGACCCGCCCGGTCGGCAATGCCCACTTGCTCCAAAGCGGCAAGACCCCGTTTGCGGCATTCGCTGCGTGATAAGGAGTTGTTGGTGTAGTTCAAAGGCATTATCACATTTTCCAACGCACTGGTTCGGGGCAGTAAGTTGAAGTTCTGAAAAACGAACCCGATCTTGCGGTTGCGGATCATGGCACGCCGGTCGCCGGAGGCTCTGCCTAATTCTTCGCCCTCCAGCAGATAATCGCCGGAAGTGGGGCGGTCGAGGCACCCGAGAATGTTCATAAGCGTACTTTTGCCGGAGCCGGAAGCACCCATCAAGGCTACATATTCGCCATGTTCAATATCTAATGTGATACCTTTCAAAACCGGCACATCTATTTCGCCGAGAAAATAGGTTTTGTATATATCTTTAAGTTCAATGAGTTTACCCATAAAACTGTGCTCTCCTGCTGAACTTATTTGTTAGCCTGATTTGCCCGTTCGGCAGCTCTTTCCCGCTGACCGGCACTGCCCCGGGCGCGGCGTTTGGGCATGTTGGGCATAAAGGGGTTTTTAGTTGAACCGTCAGAAATTTTGCTCTTGCCGGGAGCTTGCCGGTTGATGCCGGTAACGACACTGTCGCCGGCTTTCAACTCATCGCTCTTTATGGAAGTAATGATGTTGTTGGTCAAACCCAGTTTTACTTTCACCGGGCGGACTTTGCCTTTTTCTGCACTGACCCACAGCACACCTTCCCGCCGCTTGACCTGGGGAGCGGGAGCGGTCTGCAATTCTTCCGGCGGCATGAATCGCAGCGCATTTACCGGAACGGTCATGGCGTTGAGTTCTTCAGCCCGGACAAATTTTACATTAGCGGTCAGATAGGGTATGAGTTTACCATTTTTATTATCGGCATTGACTTCCACAATGTAAGTAACTACATTGCTGGAAAGAGTGGCGTTGAGCCGCAGCCGGTGTACCACCCCGGCAAATTCCATATTGGGGAAGGCGTCGCAGGAGAAGATCACCTTCATACCCGGTTTGATCGCCCCTACATCGGCTTCGTTGACCGACACCCACACCTGCATTTTCTTGAAATCCCTTGCTACCAGAAAGATACTGCTGGCGGTCTGGTTGGATACCACCGTTTGCCCTACGCTGACCCGGCGGTCGATGACTACCCCATCCACCGGGGAAATAATGGTGCAGTATTCCAGATTTCTTCTGGCTTTGACCAATGCTGCTTCGGCAATGGATTTCTGGGCCTTGGCTTGAGCCAGCGAGGCCTTGGCTTTGGCACAGGCGGCACGGGCTACAAAGTAGTTGGTCTGATAAGTTTCGTAATCGCTCAAGGTCATGGAGCCTTGCTTGTAGAGCCGCTGGGCACGATCCCAGTTGGCAGTGGCGAGCTTTTCGTTGGCATCGGCTTCGTTGATTGCCGCTTCGGCACTGATTATGGAGGCGTTGGCCTGTTCCAGCTGGGCCTCTTTTTCCTGCAAATCGGCTTTGTAAGTTACATCGTCGATCTGGGCAAGGATCATGCCCTTGGTCACTTTGGAGCCGTAATCCACGGTTTTGCCGTCAGAATCTTTGCCGAAACTCATGATTTTACCGTTGACCTGGGCTCCCACATTGACCAACTCTTCCGGCTCCACGGTACCGGTTGCCGAGATGGTTCTCCTGACATGGTCAAGAGTGATTTTTTCGGTACGGAAGGATATTTCCGGAGCCGCTTCAGCCGGTTTGCGGAAGAAAAACCACGCTCCGGCTGCCGCTGCGGCAACGATCACTGCAATTATAAGATATTTTACCAACTTTTTCATATATATTGACCCCTTTTTGATTGATTGTTACTTTTTTTCAGCCGTTTGGTTGTCAGCTTTCTCTTTGCTCTCTGCTTCTTCAGTGGGCGTAAAGCTGTATATAGCTGCATCCAGCTGTGCCTTGGTGTTGGCTATATTGACTATGGCAGTAGCCAGATTGTTTTGAGCTTGCACCAGATCACGCTCCGCTTCGTTCAACCGGGTCACCAGAGCGGTTCCGGCGTTGTATTCATTTTCCACCAGATCCCGGGTTTCCCGGGTAAGGTTGCAAATATCTTGAGCTATCTTTGCCTGAATAATGCTGGATTTGTGGTTTTCGTAAGCAGTTCTGACATCGGTTATCACCGAGAGCCACAGCTGATAGAGCATGTAATCCGCCGCCGAAACTTCCGCTTTGTTGGCCTTTACATTAAGGTAATCGGAAAAGCCGTTGAAGATATTCCAGCTTACATTTAATGAGTAGTTGAAGTTGCCCGTGCTTGACCAACTGTGCCCATCGCCGGAACTGTCGTGCGAGATACCCCGGTCGTAGCCGTAACCCAGCTGATAATTGAATGTGGCAGTGGGCCCGAACTTGCTCAAGCTGCCGTAAAA
This sequence comes from Victivallaceae bacterium, assembly GCA_045585955.1. Classification (GTDB taxonomy): domain Bacteria; phylum Verrucomicrobiota; class Lentisphaeria; order Victivallales; family Victivallaceae; genus SIG78. The sequence continues at coordinate 21,723 of JAZMZK010000022.1, read as the reverse complement.
GGTGTAACGCAATGATTGCAAACGCTCCCGGGCTGCTTTCAGGTCGGGGCGGTTCGCCAGAGCTTGATCGAGGTAAACTTCGATGCTGGATGTGTAGTTATCTTCGGGCATCTTGATCGGCGGAAATTTTATGCTTTCCGGAATAGTTCCGTCGGTGATCCCCAGATAACCTGCCAATACATACAAATTGGCTTTGATGGTGTAATTGATCTTGACCAGATCCAGCTGACCGTTCCGCAAAGTTACCCGGAAGTTGAGCATGTCGCTTTTTAAGGTTGTACCGGCTTTATATTTGCGTTCGGCATCTTTGAGCATGGTTGCACTGTATTCGATCTGGGCCTTGATGATCTCTTTTTGAGCATACGCCAACTGCACATCGTTGTAAGCGTAAGCTACCGCCCGGAGCAGCAGACGGCGGGCGTCGTTTACATTGGCTTCGGTCTGCTTGAGGGTATGGCGGGCACTCAAGAGATTCATTTCCCGGTTTAAGCTGTCAAAAATCAGCCATTGCCCGGATAATGTGGGCGATATGCCGTCGCGCTGACTGCGGGGCTCTGAAGAGCTGCTGCTGGCATAGACTTTGCTGAAACTCTGGGAGATACTCATACCGGCATTGAGCGTGGGGGCATAATTGGAAAAATGCTGATAGTAGCGGGCCCGGGCTGAATCAATGGAGAACTTGATGCTCAAAAAGTCCGGATTGTTTTTCAACGCCAGCTCTTGAGCTTGCTCCAGAGTTAGCATTTTCAGTTCGGCTGGCAGCAGGTATTTTTCATTTTCCTGCAATTTTGTGTAACTTGATTGATCCACTGCCAGCGGCGGCCGCTGGTAATTCAAACAGCCGCTTAACGCTCCGGCGGCAAGCAGAGCAGCCAGCGGCAAACAAAATCCTCTGTTTTTCACAATAAAACCCCTCTATTAAAAGATTAGACACACCTTAACAATGCGCGGCAGCGGTGAAATATTGAGCTTGAATCACAAAAAAACTTTAATTACTTAACTTTTTTTGCCAATTCAGCAGCTTTGCGGTATTGTTTGATCGCCCGCATAGTCCAACTGCGGCGGAGTTTGATAACTTCGCTCATGGGATTTTTGCTGTTTACCGACAACCCGGCGGCAGCTTTGGCTGCTTCGGCGTAAGGCACGATGGGCTTGTCAAATTCAGCAACCGCAGCCGGAACGGCTGCTTCGCCGCCGGCTTCGGCAATGGCTTTCCACGCAATTTGCAATTCGTCAGCTGCATCCAGCATGGTGGTACGGATCAAAACTCTTATCAAGTTGAAATATCTGCCGGTCCATGCACCTTTGTACTCAAAATCATTGGTGGCGTTGTAGGGGTTGTAGTTGGCATCGGCCATAAAAGGTTTGTGCTTGGCGTTGTAAAGATCACGCCGCACCGGAGGCCGCCGCAATGTGTATTTTTCCGGGCCGCCGGGAGTACCGGCACGGTACTGCCAAATCTTCTGACCATCTTCAGAGAGCAGAAACTCTATAAACGCCTGGGCCTGCTTTTTGTTGGGAGCGCCACGCAAAAGCTGTACCGGGTCGGCAGAAACACTGCTGCCGCCTTTGGGCGGTACATAGATTATCCGTTGAGCTTGATTGTTGGTCTGCACCGAGGCAAACTGTGCTTCGCTCAATGCGTAAAAATCAATAGCCATACCGGCGGCGGCGTTGCCTGATGCTACTTCCCGGGTGACTTTGCCCGCACTTTCGGTAATGCTCCGGGCGTTGCCCACCAGACGGCGGATCAGGTTAAAGCCATCGTTCCAGCCATCGGCAACGCTCTTTTTTGCGGCGACTGCTTCTGCCATACATTGCTGCAATATGACTTCAAAACACTTGTTGATTGAGCCGGACTTGGTGGGGTCGGCTACGGCAAGTTTGTTGAAATATTTCTGGTCGGTCAAATCTTTCCAGCGTACCGGCGGCGTACCCAGCTCGCTCTGCCGGTCGGGGTTGTAGCAAATGCCGAAAGTTGCAAGGCATACTCCGTAATAGCCGCCCTTTGGGTCATAAATATCTTCGCCGCTCCACCGTTCGGGCATGATCTCCGGCTTGAACCAATCGGGGTGTTGGGCTTTGATCCCGGCATCCACGGCGTAACCTTTGCGGGCCTGATTGCTGTGGTCGTAAGTGCCGCCGCCGAAAAATACATCTATATCAATAGATACATCCGAAGCCAGAAAAACCGCCCTGGCTTTAGCTGCATCGCCGGACTTGCCGCTGGCATCGGGCTTGATGCGGTAGTTGCGGAAAGCGGCGGCGATCTCGGAGTTCCACGGCAAATCATTTTTTTCGCAATAGTGACGGAACGCCGCTTCGTAACGGTCATTTATGTAGCGGACGATATCGGCAGTGCCGCCGGGACTCCGCCAGTCGATAAAGATATTTTTGCCATATTTTTCCGCATAGTACCGCTGGAACGCCCGCTCAAATTCATGCTTGATGGATTCAGCGTGGGGCGTAATGATGATGATACTGTCGCTTTCGCCGGTGGGTACTGCCGCCACCGGCGGTTTTTCCCGCAGCAGAGCCGGCAAAAGTATAAGCAAACCGAGAAATGCCAATGCCCCGATGATCCGGTATTTCATTACTTCACCCCATCGGCAAATACGATTACATCTTTAGAGCAAATACCCAGTTTGCAGCTGTTGCCGCTGCTGCGGACTTCCGGAGCGATTTCGCTGACTTTAAGTTCGCCGAACTGCCACGAAGCAAATTCACCAAGATAACTGCCGCCGGTAAGGGGCAACTCGCTTTGCCACGCACACTCCACTGCCGGGTCGATTATCACTGCTTCCGGACGCACGCCCAGAGTTACATTGGTTCCGGCGGGGAGGGCGGTTACATTTTTGAATATACCCAGAGCTGTTTTTACATCGCCGTCGGCAACAACTTCGCCTTCAATAATATTTATATCGCCCAGAAATTCTGCTGTAAAGCGGTTGGCGGGCTGGCGGTAAAGTTCATCGGGTCTGCCTATTTGCGATATGGTTCCGCCATTGAGAACTGCCATGCGGTCAGCCATGCTCAAGGCTTCCCGGCGGTCGTGAGTTACATAAATAGCGGTCAATTTGCGGTCGCGGCAGATGGTACGCAATTCATCACGCATTTCATCCCGGAGTTTGGCATCGAGGTTGCTCAAAGGTTCGTCCAGCAATATAAGTTCCGGAGCTACTGCCAACGCTCTTGCCAGCGCCACCCGCTGCTGCTGTCCGCCGGAAAGAAGGGGAGTTTTCCGTTCCGCAAACTCTTCCATGCGGACAACTTTCAACGCTTCCATGGTGCGTTCTTTTATTTCAGCTTTCGGCAGTTTTTGAGCTTTCAAGCCGAATGCCACATTTTCAAAGACGGTCAAGTGGGGCCACAATGCGTAATTCTGGAACACCATAGGTGCGTTGCGTTTTTCCGGCGGCAAATCAGTTACATCTTGGCCGTTGAAATATATTTTTCCCGAATCCGGCTGCAAAAAACCGGCGATCAACCGCAAAAGTGTGGATTTGCCGCAGCCGGAGGGGCCCAGCAGAAAAAAGAGTTCGCCGGAAGATATTTCCAGATCCAACGGCTGCAAAACCAATTTGCCTTTGGTGTAAGATTTGCTTAAATTTTCGATTTTTATATTCATAAAACCATACCTTTATTTGTATTTACAGCTTATCCGAGCCGAAGATCCGCAGATTTTCCGGCGTGCGTAATTTGTTGAGTATCTGCATTTCCAGCTGCCTGACCCGCTCCCGGCTGATGTTGAAGTGTTCGCTGATTTCCTGCAAGGTGCGTACCGGTTCGCCCAGCAAGCCGAAACGCATGGTCAATATCTGACGCTCCCGCTCCGACAGTGTGGCAAGCAGTTTTGCCAGCTGTTTGCGGCTGGAGGCGTTGGAAATATCTTGTGAGGGGTCACCGGCATGCTCATCGGGTATTACATCTTCCAGACTGCTGCCGTTTTCGTCTACTGAAAGGGGAGATTGCAGCGAGATGGTCTGGCGCGCCATTTTGCGTATAGCGCTTATTCTGGCGGTGGGCATTTCCAGTATGGCAGCGATTTCTTCAGTTGCCGGCAACCGGTCATGCTCCAGAATAAAACGCTGTTCGGCACGGTTTATCGCTGCAATGGTGCTGACCATGTGTGTCGGTATGCGGATAATGCGGAACTGTTCGGCAATGGCTCTGCCGATACTCTGGCGGATCCACCAGCTGGCGTAGGTGCTGAATTTGTGGTTCAAATTGAAGTCGAACTTTTCCAGCGACCGCATCAACCCGATATTGCCCTCCTGCACCAGATCGCTTACTGAAAGCTGCCGGTAACTGTATTGATTGACGATCCTTACAACCAACCGCAGATTGGCTTCGATCATCTTCTGCCGCAGATCCAGTAATTGCTGATGGGCAGCAACTGTTTCATTCAGGGTCTTCTTGAATTCTTCAACCGTGTAGCATGATTCTTCGGCTAATACTTGCAGCAGATTTTCTGAACCTGGTTCCACAGCACTCAAAAGTTGTTTATAGCCAATGGTAAGAATATCGCAAGTTAATTTATAACCGGATTGTCCAACAACGAGTTCCCGGCGTAAATTTTCCAATTCCCGAACATTTTTGTTTTGAAAAGCGTTGTGAAGTTTCTGCTCAATGGAATTTATTTTTTCCAGTCTTTCCTGCAAAACTTCGATATTTACACCATCATTTACAGCCGAAGGAATGAATTGATCGAACCATTGGGAGTGATCCCGGTCAAGCAAGTGTTCCCGCTGAAATCGGGCGATCCATGCAAAGCTGTAAAGCAAATCCCGCCAGCGGTTTTCCGCTTGCAATATCTGCTGCTTTAAAGCCTCGTGTTCTTCCGGGGTAAGTCTTGGTATTTGTCCCAATTCCCGTAGATAGCTTTGCATAGCCTGATTTACAGACCCGTCAGAAATACCCCAGCTGTCGGAATAACTTCCGGCAGATTCTGCATTGTATTTGTTTGGATTTGCTTCGGATGTACTCATTTACCCGGGTGTCCGGCAATTTTCAATATTTGTAATAGTTTATCGTATCGCCCAAACTGGCAGAAAAACTTGCATCGCAGCGGATGCCTGCCGCCGCAAGTTTATCGGTGGAAGCTTGCAAATGCCGTATATCGCCGGGGCGTTCCGCAGAGTGTTCCACTTCGGACTGGGAATCGGTCATAAACAATATCTTGTTGACCAGATCGTTGATCGTTACCGTTTTGCCGGTGGCTACATTATATACGCCTTCCAGATCGTTTTCCATAAAAAAGGCGTTGACTTTTACCACATCATCAATGTATACAAAGTCCCGGCTCTGTTCGCCGTCGCCGAAAATTTTGATTTTCTGCCCGTGGATGGCTTTGTTGCAGAATACTGCCGGAGCGGCGGCGTAGGCACTTGCCGGATCCTGACGGGGACCGAAGACATTGAAGTAACGCAAACTTACGGTCTTGAGTTTTTTATTTTCCGAAAAAATCTTGCAGCAATGTTCGCCGTTGAGCTTGGTCACAGCGTAAATGCTGTCAGGATCCGGGCACATATCTTCCCGGCGGATCAATTCGGAGGTGTTGCCGTAAACTGCTGCGCTGGAAGCGTAGATAAGTTTTTTAACTCCGGCACGGGCGGCTTCTTCCAAAACCATCAGCGTGCCGTTTACATTTATATCTATGCAATCCAGCGGCTGCTCCATACTTTCCGGAACGCCGATCATAGCTGCCAGATGGAACACATAATCCACGCCTTTCATGGCACGGGCGAGTTTCACCCGGTCGCGGACATCGCCCCGGATAAAGTCAACATTCAATCCTTCCAGATTTTTCATGCTGCCGCTGCGGAGATTATCCAATATTCTGATTTCTGCCTTGCCGTTGTAATATCCGGCAATATGGCTGCCGATAAAACCTGCTCCCCCGGTTATGAGTATACGCATGAAAAAGGATCCTTTCTGCCTGAAAAATTCAGGATTTTATTTAAGCTCTTTGAGCAGTTTCATCATATCGTCGTACTGGTCTTCGATGGACTCCACCAACTTGAACTGGCTGCGGGCACGCTCCAAATTGTGATTGACCCGGGAAGTCTTGAAATAGTTGTCGCCATCCAGAAAGTCAGTCAGGAATCTTATACCGATGACCATGGTTATAAGTTTTCCGGAGAAGGGCAACAGCTCTTTTTCCGTATCGTTCAAAAACATGCCCGCTTTGTCCAGATACCCCCGCAGGAGGGCTTCAAACATATCGAACCGCATGTAAACTTTACTGAGATCGGTTTCGTCTTCCGGAGCCGGCGATGTACCGGTACGCACCATATCGCCAAAGTCATAGTGGGGTAAGCCGGGCATTACCGTATCCAGATCCAGCACGCAGATACCTTCGCCGGTAAAGTCGTCGATCAGCACATTGTTGAGCTTGGTATCGTTATGGGTGGTTCGTTCCACAATATCGCCGGACTGCTGGAGTTTGATGAGTCTGTCCAGTTCGTGGGCACGCTGCATAACAAAGTCGATTTCTTTACCCACCATTTTGACCCGGTCGAAGCGGTCGGCTTTGATCATATCTTCCAGTGCCTTCAAGCGGCGGGGGGCGTGGTGAAAGTAGGGGATAGTTTCGTTGAGCCGGTCGGGCAGATCTGCCAAATCCAGCTGAAACTGACCGAATGCCTGGGCAGCTTTGTATGCCTGATCCGGTTCATCGAGCACATCAAAGCTGTGGCAGTTTTCCACATAAACATAGCACCGCCAGTAGTCGCCGTCGCTGTCTTTGTAATAAGGCATGGCATCGTGGGTAAAGACCAGGCGCAAGGTACGGCGTTTGGCTCTGCCACGCTGGGTTTTTTCTTTCCGGATCTTGCTTAAAATATGGTTGGTAACACAGTTGAAGTTTTCCATGACCAGAGCCGGCTGCCGGAAAACATTGGTATTGATCTTCTGCAAAGTGTAGTGCAGGAGAGTACCGCCCTGATCGAATGTTACCTGATAGGTATCGTTGATATGCCCTTTGCCGCAGGGAACTGCCAGCACATAATCGCCGTATATATGAAAATGCGAACAGATATTTTCGATTTTTTTCTGCATAAAGTATTCTCCACTCCGGACTTCCGGCATGTTATATCCAATAAGGATATATTATCTGAAAACATAATATATACCCGCAATATTCCGATTGCAAATATTTACAACAATGCAAACGGAAAAAATCTTTTAAATAATACACAGACAATTTTTCTCAAGCGTATTTGCAGCAGCAGATTTGCATTTTTGATTTTTTAAGGCATTTTAAATAGCTGATGTTTTTATTTTAACTTTATTGCAAGGTAGGGTTTATGTTTATAAAATTGTGGCGGGTAAGCTGTGCGTTGGCTCTGGCGGTCTTTTTTGCTGTTTTTCTGCTTCTGCCGGTGGGCACGGTCATTGCCGAGGGCTGTTCGTGGAAAATCATTGCTGAATTGTGGGAAAATCCGGTCTACCGGGGCGGGATCACCAACTCCTTTGCTTTGGCACTTTTTACCACTTTTCTGGTATTTCTGCTGGCTTTGCCGCTGGCGATCCTTTCTGACAGTTACGATTTCAAGGGCAAAGGTTTCTGGAACGCCATGATCCTTGCCCCTATGATATTGCCGCCTTTTGTGGGGGCGTTGGGCTTTCAGCAGGTGTTCGGCTATTACGGAGTTTTGAACACCATACTGGTCGATTGCGGTTTGGCAAGAGTGGATTTTTTAGGTGGCGGCGGCAAATTTTACGCCGTTGCGTTGATTGAAGCACTGCACCTTTACCCCATACTTTATTTGAATCTGGCGGCGGCACTTGCCAACTGCGACCCCGCTTTGCAGGAAGCCGCCCGGAATCTGGGGGCAGGGCGTATGCAAAGATTTTTCAAAGTGACTCTGCCGCTGATCCGCCCGGGGATACTGGCCGGGGGCAGTCTGGTTTTGATTTGGAGTTTTACTGAATTGGGTACGCCTTTGATGTTCGGTTTTACCCGGGTCACACCGGTACAGGTTTTTGACGGATTAAGCGAGCTGGAAAGCAACCCCATGCCTTACGCTTTGGTGCTGGTTATGATGATCGCTGCTTCGCTTTTGTATCTGGCAGGGCGTCTGCTGGCTGGGGGCGGCGGTGGTTCTTCGGCAGTAAAAGGTTCCAGCGGCAGCGTGGCTGAAGAGCTGCACGGATTTTCTGCGTGGCTGCCGGGAATCGTTTTTGCGGTGGTAACTATTCTGGCAATTCTGCCCCATCTGGCACTTTTGCTGATAGCTTTCAGCCGGGACTATTACGGAACTGTGATCCCCGGCAGCTGGACACTTATGAATTTTGAAAATGCTTTGGGCGACAAACTGGTAGTGCCCAGCATCTTCAACAGTTTGCGTTATTCGCTGGCGGCAACCTTGATCGCCACTTTAAGCGGCACATTGTGTGCCGTGCTGGTGGTGCGTTGGAAACCCCGTGGAGCCGTATTCTTTGATTTGTTGAGTATGCTGCCGCTGGCAATACCGGGGATAGTGATGGCGTTCGGATTTTTGGGTATGACCATCAAATTCAGTTGGGCGGGAGCGATTTTTGACCCGGTAAATTCGCCGCTGTGGCTGCTGGCAGGGGCTTACGCCATCCGGAGATTGCCTTATGTGATGCGTTCAGTAGCATCGGGTTTGGAACAAACTCCGGAGGTGCTGGAAGAAGCGGCATTAAGCGTGGGAGCCAGCCGCAAACAGGTGTTCGGCAAGATTCTGGTACCGCTGCTGGCGGCAAATCTGCTGATCGGCGGTTTGTTTGCGTTCAGTTTTTCCATGCTGGAAGTATCGGATTCGCTGATATTGGTGCAAAAGAGCGTATTTTACCCCATAACCAAAGCGATTTTTGAGTTATCGCAAGTGCTGGGAGCCGGCGGCGTGACCGCCAGTGCCTTCGGGGTCTGGACAATGATCTTTATGGGGGCAACATTAGGAGCCGCCAGTGCCATATTAGGCAAAAAGCTGGGAGCATTGTTCCGCTTTTAAGCTTTGATTTATCAAAAACAACCAAGGAGTTTTTATTTTATGAAAAAGTGTTTGACACTGATTTTTGCCGTTGCTGCCTTGATTTCGGCAGCTGTTTCTTTGCCGGAAGCGTGGGATGCAAGTTTCTACAAACTTGATGAAAAGAATTTTCTTAAAGGCTTGACTGTCAGCTCATCGCCGCAGAAAATCGCTCTTTCGGAAAAAGTTCTTGATCTGGATACCATTGCCAAAGGTTCCGACAGTGCCGCCATCCGGGGCTATATCCAGTCCGATAAAGCTCAAACCGTGTGGCTGGGCATCGGCTGCAAACTTTTTTCTTTGAGTTTGAACGGTAAGCAAATCTACGATTTCCGGGAATATGGTCTGGGCTATGATGTAACTGATGTTACTGTCCGGGATCACATCATCCCCCTCGAGCTGAAAGCCGGTCGCAACGAGCTGTTGTTCAACACCCGCCGCACCAATTGGAAATACGATTATGTTTACGGCAAAAACCGGAAAATCACCTGGGATCTGGCGTTGAAGCTCCTCAAGGATTACAAACCGGTCAAAGCCCAACTTGCTCACCCGGAAATGGCTCTGCGGCCCGATAAAGACAGTATAATGTTCAGCTTTGTAACTACCGAAGCGATCCCCGCCGGGGTGGATTACCGCAAAAAAGGCTCTAAAGAGTGGCTGCGGGAATACGATACCGTGGGCGATCTGGTTTTGCGGGAAAAAAGCCGGGTCCACAGAGTCCGGATCAGCGGTATTGCGGACTGGGGCGATATCGAGTACCGTCTGGTGCTGCTGGAGCCACCTGCCGGACAGGAAGGCTTGCGTCGTCCCTGCCGTTCACCCCGGATCTATAAAGAGGTGTTGACTCCGGTAAAGGTTTTGCGTAACGCCAACAAAAAGGTTTTCAGTTTCATTCTCTTCGGCGATACCCAGCGGTCGCTTTCCAAGAGCTGTCAAACGGTAGAACAACGCAGAGAACTTTTGAAAAAAATGCGCAGCTTCCCGGAATACAAAGAATCGGACTTTGTGGTGCATATCGGCGATACCGACAGCTACATACACAATATTGAAAAATATCTCCTGACCGACCTGTTTAACGACTTTGCCCCCAATAAAGGCGAAGCACTCCGCCCCCTGCTGCTGGTGCGGGGCAATCACGACAGCAACGGTATGGCTGCCGAAGATTGGTACGACTATTTCCAGATGCCCGACGAAAAGAGCTACTTTACTTTCCAGCTGGGCGAGGTATTCTTTATTGTGCTGGATTGCGGAGAATATTTCTCCGGTGCCAAACATCAGGCGATCAACGGGCCTTTGGTCGATATGAAAAAACTTTTCAGCAAACAGGCTCAATGGCTGAAAAAAGTCCGCCGCTCCGAAGAGTTCCGCAACGCCAAATACCGGGTGGTGCTTGCTCACGGCGAAGTGCAGATCGCCACCAGTAAATTCAACGAAAATATCCGTAATCTGACTATGGATATGCTGCGTGATGACTCCGAATCCGGCCGCATCCACCTGTGGCTTTCCGGTCATTGCCACCGCTATTGGCGGGCAGCGAAAAACAGCACCAGTCTGGTGACCAGGATCCGGCCCGTGAGAGCACCGGCTCTGGCTGTTTCGCCGGTAAACTGGCTAACTTGCGACGGACCTAAGGGCAGCTCTGCCAAGCCGGATTTCAGCTACATAGCTGTAAAATGTTCGCCGGAAAAACTGCATGTGAAAGCCATCGACGAAAACGGCAAAACCTTCGACGAATTTGTCATTGATACCGAGGGCAAGCTGAAGACCCTCTATCTGGATAAAGAGTTGAAAGACTACCCGCTGCCGACCAAATAAGTATATCTTTGGGAATATCCTGCCCCGTTTGAGCCAAGTTTACGCTTGAACGGGGCTTGATTTTTTCCGCCATGCTCCGGGGGTGAGAGCATATTTGCTGCGGAATACTTTTATGAAACAGCCCGCAGATTCAAAGCCGCACACTTCGGCTATGCGTTTGACTTTCAAAGGCGAAGTTTCCAGCAGCCAGCAGGCTTTCTGCAAACGCAATCGGGTTATGTAATCGTGCATGGTTTCGCCCATTGCCTGATGAAATTCGCTTGAAAGCATAGTGCGGTTGAGCTGCAGGGCTTCTGCCACAGTCGAACAATTTATATTGAAGGCATAATTAAGCTCGATATAATGTACCGCCCGAGCCACATTTTCCGGCAGCCGGGCGTATCCGGCACTTTGTTGGGCAAGGTCGCAGCGGAATTGCAGTAAAACCGCTTTAAGCAATGCGTTGATCCGCAAGTGGCGGTCATTTTGCCGGTCGGCAATCACCTGTTCGGCACAATCCAGCAAATCAGCCAGCAGACCATTGGGCGGTTGGTAATGACAGTAAAGAGTCTGCCGCAAACCGTTTTTATCGGGTTGAGAAAATACCAGACGGGTCAGATTCCGCATAAAAACTACCGAAAAACTGCGTATGGGTGTATTTTCCGGCTCAATCACGCTCCAGTTCCGTTTGCCGCCGACTGCCACAGTTCCGGCAGGGAGAGTGCGTTTTTCCATGACCCCATCGTAAGAAGCAAGCATATTTTTGCAGCCATCGGGGAAAAATATGATCCGGAAAAGATAATTGAACCGTTCCCGCCCCGGCGGACAGGGCGTATCAGCCAGATAGCAATATTCCACGCAATCGGCATCCAGCAGTTTTTCGTATTCCTGCAAATCAGCCAGAACCAAAGCACTATCAGCCGGAGTGCCGGGAAATTCTGCTTGTATTTTTGATTTTTTCTCTGACAAATTCACCATAAAATAAACAATAATATTATTGGCAAACACCTTTTTGTTAGTTAGTTTAATATATATCAACAATTTTACAAAACAACAAAAATCATATAAAAAAGGTTAAAAGCAATGAAAAAATTATTTTTGCTGGCATGGTCAACATTGTTGAGTGTATGTGTAAGTGCTGCGGAACTTACGGTAGTTGAACAGGGGGCATTGGTCAAGGATGGATTCCACAACGCATTTCCTTCCATAACCGCATATCAGGGCAAACTTTATATGGCACACCGCAAAGCCACCGGGCACCGGCGTTACGACGGAGTTACTGCTCTTTATGTATCAGCTGACAACGGCAAAACTTTTCAGAAAGTCCGGGAGTTTTCCGGCAACGGCGATATGCGGGATCCCCGGCTTTGCATCGTTGAAGGCAAACTGGTGATCTACAATGGCTGCGGCCATCCGCAGAAAAACGCACCTCACAAATATTCATTGAAAGCTTTCCGCAGCAGCGACGGCAAAAACTTTGAAGAATTTACCGTTAAAGGTTTGGCTGAAAACTCTTTTTTCTGGGGGTGTGTGCCTTTTGAAAAGGGCTACATTGCCACATCCTACAAGCGAGTCGGCGATATGTACCGGAGCAGCTTGTATTACAGCACCGACGGAGCAAACTTCACGCCTTATCTTATCTTTCCCGGTTCCGGCAACGAAACCAGCCTTTGTCCCGGTAAAGACGGCAACCTTTATTGCATCGTCCGGCGTGAGGGCGGCGACTGCCGACCGGTATATTATGTGGTAAAAGAGCAAAAGATCGTAAAATCTGTAAAACTCTCCGAACCTTTGCAGGGCATAATGCTTACAGCCAATGGCGACAGCTTTATTGTAGGTGCCCGCCACTGGGATTGGCGTGATCCGGTAAAATTTCAAGGCAGAAAAGGTGTCCGGCTGGATCTGTTCACCATGGATAAAGCCGGTAAACTCAAGTTTCAGAAAAATCTGAAAAGTGCGGGGGATTGCTCTTACAGCTTTGCGGCTCAACTCAATGAAAAAGAGTTCTTCATCGTCTACTACTCCCAGCACGATTATATAGAGCGTTTCCTGAAAGAAAAGAGCAAAACGCCCCTGACCGACAAACGCCCCGCGGATATATGCTTTGCCAGAGTAAAATCTGAATAAATCAACAGTTCCCGGGATAAAAAATAATCGACCAGACTGCCTTTCCGGCAATAAAAACCGCCGGAAAGGCATTTTTTTTAAAAAAGATCGTTATTGAGCTGAAATAAAGTTTGTATTTTATGGAAACAGCATTATATATTTAATTTGGATGTTAAGGAGATGGAAAGGAGTATTTTTATGCGGAAAATCTTTTCTGTAATAATATGTATAGTTTTGACGGCAATGGTCAATGCTTCGACCTTTGAAAAAAGTTTCGGCTACGATTCGGAACAACCCATGAATAAAATATTGCTCAACCATTGGCAGAACAAAAAGCTCAAAGCTCCTGCCGTGGCGTCCGATGCCGTATTTTTACGCCGGGTGGCGCTTACCGCTGCGGGCAGATTGCCAAGTGCCAGTGAAGCAAGGGACTTTATTTTTGACGATACCCCCGGCAAACATGCCCGGTTGATCGAAAAGTATCTCAATTCTCCTGACTACGCCGATATGCAGGCAATGCGTTTTGCCGATATGCTGCGTATCAAGTCAGAGTTCCCCATCAACCTCTGGCCCAATGCGGTGCAGATCTATCACCGGACGATCCACGATGATTTGCTGGCTGACCGCTCGCTTAAAAGCGTATTCTATGAGCTTCTGACTGCTTCCGGCAGCAACTTCCGCACTGCTTACTCCAACTTTTTCCGGGGCAGTGCCGACCGTTCGCCAATGGGGCTGGCAAAGATGGTGCTTTTGACCACTATGAATATGCGGGAAACGGAATTCAGCAAAAGTGAATTGGAGAAATTCGCCAAACTTTTCAGCTGCATAAAATATAAATCAACTTACGAGTGGAAAGAGGAGATCGTCTATCACGATTACCTGCCTGTAACATTGGAAGCAATGCTCCCGGACGGTACTGAAGTTGTCATTGATACCGGCAAGACCGATCCCCGGAAAGTCTTTGCCAACTGGCTGTTGAACGATAAAAACGACTACTTTGCCCGTGCCATGACCAATAAAGTCTGGTATTGGGTGTTCGGCAGCGGAATTTATCCGCAAGCCGATGCTTTGCCCCGGCTGCCGCAAGAGGTGGGCTTCTGGGATAAACTCTGGGGCAATGACCCCGAAGCAAAAGGAGCGGTGCCATTTTCTGCCGAACTGCAAGAGTATTTGATCTCTGAATTCAAACGCAGCAATTACAGCCTCAAACACCTTTACCGGGTGATCATGAACTCGGTGGCATTTCAGGCATCCTCGGTGGATCAAAGTCCGGAACGGCTCAAGGAGTTTGCGTCCTACCCGGTCAGACGGTTGGAGTCGGAACTGTTGATCGACGCTCTGGCAGCCATCACCCGGGGCTATGACCGCTATATGAGTGTGATTCCGGAGCCCTTTACCTATCTGCCGTGGAACACCAAAGCGATCAACATCGCTGACGGCAGTATCTCCACTGGTACGCTGGACAGTTTCGGGCGGCCGCCCCGGGATTCCGGACAGTTTTCGGAACGGAACAAAGCCAGCACCGATTCCCAGGGCTTGTATCTGATGAATTCGGCGGCTCTTTACCGGCGTATAAATAACTACTGCCGCAATCTGCAGCGGTACAGCCGCAGCGACGACGGCAGGCTTGACCGGATCTATTTGGATATACTTTCCCGCTATCCCACCAACCGGGAACGGCAGGTGTTCAAAAACTACCAGAAGAGTCTGGATAAAAAATCCCGGAATCTGGTCTGGAGCGACACCGTGTGGGTTTTGTTCAACAGCAAAGAGTTTATTTTTTACCATTAAGGAGGAGCTGAAATGATCGACCGGAGAGAATTTCTCAAGATGATGGCTATGTGCGGAGTGTACGGAGCTTTCAACCGCCTGTCCGGCAATCTGCTGGCGGCTCCTGTGGAACGCAAGCGGGAACCGGCACGCTCGGTGATCGAAATCTGGGTGTGGGGCGGGCCTTCGCATCTGGAAACCTTTGACCCCAAACCCAATGCGGGCAAGGCGTACAATGGCGATTATGGTGATATACCCACCAATGTCAAAGGTATAAGAGTGAGCGAATTTCTGCCCAAGCTGGCACAGCATGCCGATAAATATTCCATTATCCGCAGCATGTGCCACCGTACAAACGGACATGAAACGGCTACTTACCTTATGCAGACCGGGCGTATGCCCGGCGACGGCATAACCTATCCGGCTATCGGAGCAGTGCTTGCCATGTTAAAAAGCGGCAGTTACAAAGGTAAATTGCCCCCTTATATAGCCTTGACCACCAACAAGGGCAGATTTTCGGAAAACGGTTTTTTAAGCGACCGCTTCAAACCCCTTGCCACCGGGTCAAATCCCAACAATGCTCAATTTTTAGTGGATGGTTTTGTAGCTCCCGGCGGGGTGAGTAAAGAGCATGTATTACGCCGCCAGAAATATGCTGACGAGTTGGACAGCTTTACCCGCAGTATAACCAGCTGCCGGGAGTTGAGGGAGTTTGAACAAGCTTCGCTGGATGCACAAGCTGTTTTGAACGGCGACGACGCCAAGGCGTTTGATTTGAATCTGGAAAGCGAAGCCATGCGTAACCGCTACGGCAGGACCCGCTTCGGGCAGTGCTGTCTGGCGGCAAGAAGATTGGTGGAAATGGGCGTACCCTACATTACCATCAACGCACAAGGCTGGGATACACATAAAAAGCACTTTGAATCCATGCAGAAACTGGGGCCGGAATTCGATCAGGGCTTTTCGGCGCTGCTGGAAGATTTGAGCGAAAAGAAGCTGCTGGATACCACCCTTATCTGGTGTACCGGTGAATTTGGCCGTACCCCCCGGGTGGATTATCAGGAACCGTGGAACGGCGGACGCAACCACTTCTGCCACTGTTTCAGCACCGTGGTCGCCGGCGGCGGATTCGTTGGCGGCAAGGTCGTCGGGGCTTCTGACGCTTACGGTGAACGCCCGATCGAACGGCCGGTATCGCCGGTGGATCTGTTGTGGAGCATTTACGAGCTTGCCGGGATCGACCCGGCGCAGAAATTGCCCAACCCCCGCAATCTGGACTTGACCATTCTGCCAACATCCGGCGGAAAAAATAAATTGAGAGAACTTTATCGGGAGCAAATATGAAGATTCGCAAGTTTTTATCGGCAGTGCTGCTGACCGCTGCCGCCGGAACAGTTGTTGCAGCTCCGCATATCGGTTTTATGATGCCCTCCGGAGCGGCACAAGGTTCCACGGTGGATATAATCATCGGCGGGCAGGGCTTCTGGAATGTCAATCAGGCACGCATTACCGGTAAAGGGGTAACTGTGGAAAAAGTACAGTTTGTCCGCGGGCTGCCCCACCCGGATGGCAAACAGCGGCGCTATATCAATCAGATATTGCGGCTCTATCACCAGAAAAAGCCCAATACGATAGTAAAACCGGAAAATACCGAAGGCTGGCGTAACCACCCATTCTACGACCGGGTCTATGATCTCACGCCTTGTGAACGGGATATTATGTACCGCTTTTTGTTTGTCCCCCACAACTCATTGCAGGCAAGTCCGGCGATCTCCGGTCGAGCCATTGTTACATTAAAAGTGGAAAAGGATGCCCCCGCAGGTGAACGGGAGTTCCGCCTGATCGGCCGGGACGGCTCTTTGAGCAATCCGCTTAAATTTTTTATCGGAAATGTGCCGGAAGTTCGGGAAAATTTCTTTGCCTATCCGGGATTTCCCAACCCCGAACAGGTAATAACCGTACCCTGTGCGATCAATGGGCAGATAACACCCGGTGAAACAGATTATTACAAGTTCAATGCCAAAAAGAATGAAATAATAACTTTTCAGCTGCTGGGCAGATATTTCAATCCTTTCATCGGCGATGGAGTGCCGGGGCATTTTCAGCCGGTGCTGGAAGTGGTGGACGAAAACAAAAAAGTTCTGGCGTATGCCGACGATCACTTCTTCGACCCCGACCCGGTGCTGACTTTTACTGCTCCCGCTGACGGCAAATACACTTTGCGGGTGCGGGATGCCCTCTACCGCGGAAGGTTGGACTTTGTTTACCGGGTGAATGTGTTTGCAGGCTTGTTCAAGGCTCCAGAAATCAAAGCTCCAAAAATCGGTAAAGTGCCTGTCCGGGATATGGGCACTTTGAAACTGACCGACCCGGTGAAATACCCGGTAATACTCAAACATACGCTGGCAAAACCTTGCGGCAACGATTATCTGCTCGAACTCAAAAAAGATGAAGAAATCGTGCTGGAAGTCTTTGCCCGCCGTCTGGGCTTGCCGCCGGATGCCCTGTTGAAGGTGTTTGACGAAGATGGCAAACTGCTGGCATATAATGACGATACTGACCGGCTCAAGGTGGGCACCATATTGCACAACACTGCCGACCCGGTGGTGTACTTCAAGGCTCCTGCCAATGGAACTTACCGGATCAATGTATCTGATACCGCAACTGCCTATGGCGAAGCGTACAAATACTTTTTGCGGATCGACCGCAAGCGGGAACGGTTCGCACTTTATACCACGCCTTCCACGCTGCGGCTCAACGCCAATTCTGCCAACCAACTGGCTGTGACCGTTGACCGGTTTGACGGGTTTGATGGCGAAATCAAGCTGAAGATAGTCAGCCCCCAAGGGTATAAATTTCTGGGAACTGATACTATACCAGCCAAGTCGAGTCAGGCGATTTTCACTATTACCGGCGAACAAAAGAAAGATCGCCCCATTGAAGAATTGGTCATCGAAGGCAGTGCCGGAAAATTCAAGACCCGGCTCATTGCCGGAGATGAAGCTATGCAGGCATTTGCCTATACGCATATAAATCCGGCAAAGACCTTCCCGGTGCGGGTAATGGGGCGTTACAGCCGTATTGAGTTTCAGAATATCAAGGATAACAAAGTTGTTCTGCCGGTGGGTAAACCAGTTACTCTGACAGCGAAAATGATCAACGGCTACATCCCTGCCAATGTGGAAGTCAAACTTGAAGTTGTGAACAAGCCCGACTGGATAACGGTGGTTGATACACCGGTCTGTAAGCCCAAGCTGGTCAAATTCAAGGTCAAAGAAAAGGTTAGAACCAAAACAAAAGGCAAGGGCAAAAACAAGCCCCAGTACCGGACTGTCAACCGTTCCAGACTGGAGATCCCGCCCATGCAGATAATTTTGCAAGCCAATAAAGATGCACTTGGCAAAGCTGCCAATGTGCTTATTCAGGCAAGCTGGGTGGTTACGCCCAAGCCTGATAAAAAAGGCAGAGTAAGAAAATATACCCAGCGGGTCACTTTGCCTGCTATACAGATCCATGGAGGTAAAAATTGATCGTTTCTCATGCTGAATTTACCAATGCCGAAGGCATCCGGGAGGATTTCTTTACCGCCTGCGGTGCAGTAAAAGATTACTTTGCCGACGAAGCAAAAGAGCTTTTGGCGGTTTATGATAATGAGCTTGCAAAGTATGGTTGTTCGCCGGATAGCGAAATACTTTTGCGGATACATTTAAGCGATGTGACCAATCAGATCAATATACTCAAAGAACTGCTCAAAGATCGCAAAAGCTTTATTTCTATCGTAGGTCAGCCGCCGGTGGACGGCCGCCGTATCGCCATCGAGGCATGGCACTGGCAGGGCGTGGAAAAGTGCTGCACTGGCGATGCTTTGGAAGTAACTCTTGCCAACTACCCGGTGTTGTGGTTCAGCAAAGCTCAACTTGCCGCCAGCGGCAGTTTTGACCAGACTTACGAAGAGTTCGCCGCCTTGGGCGAATATCTTGAAAAACGCAACGCCAATGTTGCAGAACACACCGTGCGGACTTGGCTCTACAACCGGGATGTGGATAATAACTACGCCGGTTTAGTACAGGCTCGAAACAAGTATTTTGCCGAAATCGGTCTGACCAAAGATACCCACTTTATTGCCAGCACCGGTATTGAAGGGCAAATGGGCGATGTCCAACGGCTGGTCAAGATGGATTCCATAAACTACCCCACTTTGCAGCCGGGGCAGATGCAGTATTTGTATGCGTTGGAAAATCTCTCGCCGACTGCCATTTACGGAGTGAGTTTTGAGCGGGGCACCCGGTTGATCCTGGGCGACAGATCCCACTACTTTATTTCCGGAACTGCCAGCATTGATAAACACGGTAAAGTGATGTATCCGGGGGATGTGGCAGCACAGACCCGGCGTTTGCTGGACAATATCGAAGCATTGCTGCAAGAAGGCGAAGGTGCTTTAAGCGATATAAAACTTGCCACTCTTTATTTGCGGGATACCGCCGATGCCGAAATGACACGCAAGATCATCTTTGACCGCCTCGGCAATACTTTGCCATTAGTTACAGTAAAAGCTCCGGTTTGCCGCCCGGCGTGGCTGGTGGAAATGGAGTGTATAGCTGTAAACAACAAAGGCAGCAGCAAATTCCCAACATTCAGATAAAAGCTGTAAAAAAAGCAGGAACGCTGAACAAACCGTTCCTGCTTTTTTTATACTGTGATTTTATGCTTACAGCAATTTGGCTGCCAGAGCCGCAAGTTCGCTGCGTTCGCTCTTTTTCAGCGTTACATGACCGTGGATCTTTTCGTTTTTGAACTGTTCCACGGTCACACTCAAGCCGTTGCTGGAGGCATCCAGATAAGGATTGTCGATCTGCTGCGGGTCGCCGGTCAGCACCATCTTGGTATTTTCTCCGGCACGGCTGATGATGGTTTTGACTTCATGCGGGGTAAGGTTCTGTGCTTCATCAATTATCACAAAGTGTTCGGGTATGCTTCTGCCCCGGATGTAGGTCAAGGCTTCCAGCTGCAAAGTGCCTTTGTTCATTAAGTTGCTCACTTGCCGTTCCGGATTGTGCCGGGGATCGCTGTTGGTGCCTTCCAGCAAAAATTCCAGATTGTCAAAAATGGGCTGCATCCAGCTTTGGAGTTTATCGTTTTTGCCGCCGGGCAGATACCCTATATCGTTGCCCAAGGGCACGATGGGGCGAGATACAAGGAGCTTTTCGTAGTGTTTGCGTTCAAAAATCTCAAACAATCCTGCCGCCAGTGCCAGCAGAGTTTTGCCGGTACCGGCACCGCCGACCAATGTGACCAGTCTTACCGCCGGATCACACAACAACTCCAGCGCCATACGCTGTTCCTTGTTCCGGGGCGAGATGTGACCGATGTGGAAATCATCGGCAATGTTCAACGCCGTCAACCGGTTGCCCCCGGCATAGCGGGCAATGGCACTGTGTTTGGCATTGGATGTGCTCTGCAAGACTGCAAATTCGTTGGGGGCAAGCTGCAAGCCGGATTTTTCCAAAACTTTGTTCTGATAAAATTTGTTGATTTCTCCCTCATCGACTTCAATGGTAGCGAATCCGGTAAAGAGCCGCTCCGGCTCCACTTTTTCCTGCTCAAAATCTGCCACTTTCAAGCCCAGTATATCAGCTTTGAGCCTTAAATTTATATCTTTGGAAACAAATATCACCGGTTCAGAAAGCTCCGCTTGCAGCTGCAATGCCGCCACCAATATCCGGTTGTCGGCCTTATCAGTATCCCAGCCGAAAGCTTCGATTTTCTGCCAATAGCGGTTGCTGGCGTTGCCGGAACTGACGATGCGGAGCTTGCCCGGAGCACCGTTCCGCAGCGTTTTCATGGAAACACCATCGGCAAGGCTGCCGCTTACCCGCAGCGAATCCAATGCCCGGATCACCCGCCGGGCGTGGCGGCCCAACTCATCGTGGCTTTTTTTGAACTTGTCCAGCTCTTCGATCACCGCCATAGGTATAGCTATATTGTTATCCTGAAAAGCGTTCAAACATTGGCTGCTGTGGAGCAATACGTTAGTGTCAAGAACAAATGTTTTTATCATACAAACTCCTTTCATGGATATATGGTTTTTCAGTTAAACAGCTATGCCCAATTTTGCCATTACCAATTTCAGATCATGCCACGCTTCCCGCTTGGCTTCCGGTTTCCGCAACAGAAATGCCGGGTGAAATGTGGGCATTACAGCTATATTATTGTAATTCTGCCATCTGCCCCGGTATTTGGTTATGCCGTTGATCTCCAACAGAAAACTCAACGCCGTTCCGCCCAAAAGCACGATCACTTCCGGCTGGATCAGCTGTATCTGTTTTTTCAAGTAACCGATACAGGCGGCGGCTTCATCGGCTCCCGGCATCCGGTTCCCCGGCGGGCGGGACTTTACGATGTTGGCTATATAGACATCTTCCCTTGCCAAATGCATGGCGGCAATCATCTTATCCAAAAGCTGACCGGCGGCACCGACAAAGGGTCTGCCGGTGGCATCTTCATCAGCTCCCGGCCCTTCGCCGATAAACATAAGTCTTGCTTGGATATTGCCTTCGCCAAAGACCACATTCTGCCGTTGGCTGCACAAAGCACAGTTCTGACAGCTCAACGCCACAGCTCGCAAAGCCGCCCAATCGTCGGGCAGGGCAGCTGCCGGGCAGTGGTCTGCGGGAGGTGCAACCGGTACATCTTCCACAACCGGCACCGAAGCCGCCGGCACAGGCTCAATTCGCGCTTGCATTGGCGGGGGAGCCGGTTGCGAAACTTGCGGTGCAGCAGCTTCCGGAACGATGTTGCTCAAGAATTTCTGAAACTCCTCCGGGGTGGTGCGAATACCCCGTTTGGCTCCATCCCGGGCGACAGCAGCATATAATTCGTCGTAAAAATCCATACAAAAAGTCCTTTCAAGAGGTAAGTTAATGTCAAATTTTTCTTTATTTAATTATACTTAATTATCTGATAATCAATCTGTTATTTGCAAAACTTGCAAAATCCTTTATTTTTTTTTGCATAAAAGGTTATCAAAAGAGCCACTTTGTGGTAGATTATCCTTGTC